>CAZLTH010000013.1:0-18018 GCA_964562355.1 uncultured Syntrophomonadaceae bacterium
GTTATGAACGAAAATCCTTCGCAATATTGCACAGTTTATTTCATCACAAGCCCTAGGTGCTCGTAGTGTTTCAGTTCACCTGCATTTCGGAGAGACACAGAAAAAATATCAGGGGTAACTATTTACAGTGTGTTTCCTGTTTCACTTAAGTCAAAGAATGTCATCTGTTTTTTATTTGTTAGATTTCTTGCTTGAAGTGAAAGATTTTTCTTTTGAGCCTTGTTTATCATGCTACCTAAAAATGCACTATTTGCATTAAATTCATCGTTCGTAAGTAGTCGCACCAAAGATTTTGATATATGCCACATCAATACAGGGGGAACAGCATTCCCAATTGCACGATATTGTCTAGTCTCAGAAACAACGTTAAATTCAAAATCCATAGGAAACGACTGTATGCTCGCAGCTTCTCGTGGTGTAAATCGTCTAAATCGACCATTTATTTTCAAAACAGGATCTGTACTATTTAAACTCACTTTAGCTAAATGGGAGCTTATAGTATTACACGGTTGTTCAATATCTTGCTCTCTGCCCTTGTTCATTTTCGCTCTTACTTTCATCATACCGTCCACTGCTCTTTGGCTAAAAAACCATTTATCATCGTTATCTATAGTTTTATCAATCACTGATTTTAGTTTAACTTTAGAGCCATTAAGAGTTGTAGGACAGGGAAATGCAAAGTTTTTTAGATCTTTATAATTTTTGAATCCTACAATAAAAATACGTTCTCTTTTTTGAGGCACACCGTACTCGGAAGCGTTTAATAACTTATACTTTACGTGATAACCAGCTTTTTCAAATTCTTTTAATACAAGAGGAAATGCTTTCCCTTTATTAGCAGAAAGTAGACCTTTTACATTTTCAGCGATAAAAAACCTTGGCTGTTTTTCCTTTAAAATACCTGCCATTTCAAAAAACAATTTACCTTTATCATCTTTATAGCCAAGTCTAGGCGGATTTTGAGCACTCATTGAGAAAGATTGACAAGGGAAACCACCTAGCAAAATATCGTGATCAGGAACTTCACTGGGAACAATATTCCTCACATCTTCCGTTTCACACTTATGATGAAAATTGGCATTATAGATAGCGGTAGCATATGAATCATTATCAACAGCATAAACAATTTTGAACGGCAAAGCGCAATAATAATTTTTGAGAAAATTAAAGTTTCCTTGAATCCCTAAATCTATTCCGCCACATCCACAAAAAAGAGAAACTACTTTTATGGGCTCCATATTAGCAACTCTTTCCACTCACCTGAACTTTCGGAAAATACAATGTCCGCACCTTTTCGTGGTGTCATTTTCAGGTTGTCTTGCTTATAGCGTGTAACAGGATCTTGAATAATAAATAATTTCTTATCTTTCTTACTTATCATTAAACGATAAACAAAATACACCCTTTTTAATGTCTCTGCGGTTGACCATTCATTGGATGTAAGGTGGAAATTATAAAAGTTTAAAGTTTTATTGCTAATGGTCGTTTTGACTTCAATGTATCTCTTTCTTTCGTCTAACTCTACGCTTTGTATATCGTAACCAACTGCAAAAGCAGCAGGTATTTTTTTAATAAGATGAATTAAGTCTTCACGACCTTCCAACTTAATACGCATGCATTCATGACCAAGTATCAGATTTTCACCAAAATCACCTATTTCTTTAGTGCTTCTAACCTCATCATAGTCAAAATGGTCAAACTGTTTTTCTAAATTTTCAACTGCATTTAAGACTAATTGAGAGTATACGCCCTCTTCAATGCCTAAATATTTAATTACATCAGTTTTAAACAAATCTTCGCCTAAATCTTTATTTGCGTACCTAAACCAAGAGTCTTCTATCGGTCGTAAAAGACTTACATGGAAATCAGTGTCGTATAGATGGTCGTAACCGGCAAACCATAAATCACTTTCCAGGAAAGACGTGATAACCTCACGATCACTCCAATTTATGTAATAGTCGTTTCCGTGCTGAACTAAAAGATCCGCAATCAACATATAGTCTAAAATATCTCCTGCATACCTTATTATATCACCAGTCCAATCTAAATCTAGTTTTTTTGCTCTGTTGTTCAGTATTCTATGAATAACATCTTCAGGGGCACAATTATCCCTTGTGACTCTTAAATCATTATAAATAAAGTGAGTGGCTTCAGCTTTATTAACTGAAAACCTCTTTTCTGTTAATTTCTCTCCGGCTTCTAGAACTTTTAAAAAATACTGCGTAGGCTTAAAACGAATATTTGCATCAATAACCTCTTTTAGTTTATAGGATTTAATGTGACCACCAGGATATTGAAAGTAGTAGAGGAAGTATTTAAAGAACTGAATTAAATCCTGTTCGTTTGCTAACTTCTGCGCTATTGTTCCTGCTTTACTAGTATTGTTTATACTATCATCCTCAATGAAAGCAAACAATGCTGCTATTTCAGTTCTCCAATTATCAATTGTTTTATTACTTTTCATGGCATTACCTGTGTATAAGCGAATGGAGTTAAACAATTTTTCAGTGAATTCATTATGAGGTTGTGTCTTTAGCTTTGAAATTTCAGTCGCTACATACAAAAGTACGTTTTCAACATCATTTTTAAAGCGCGGTCGAACTTGGTGTAGTCGATGATAATATTCTTGTGCACATTATACATTTACAAACACTTCCTTAATGCTTTCGCTAGACATTTTGCCAATAAAGGCGGCACAGCATTACCAACTTGTTTGTATTGACTCGTTTTACTTCCTAAAAAAATAAAACTATCTGGGAAAGACTGTATTCGAGCACTTTCTCTCACTGTTGGCACTCGATTGTACTTATAATGAAAATGATGCCTATGCCCTGTATCTATGGTAATGCTTGGACGCTTACTATTTAATCTTGTCCAAGCAATATTTACTTTTCTTATGGAATGCAAATGTGTCGGCAAGTCCTTATAGTTACCACCATCAGGCACCATTGAGATTATTTGAATCGTTTGCTCCTTGTGGTTAGTTATCTCATGATTGTATACATTATCTGAACCATTTCTCATCACTTGCTGGTAATCTGATTTTGGTTTTTCAAGATAATAGGCACCATTCGGCAATGAGCTTTCAGGCAAATCAGATATAGCTTCTTCAACTGTAATTAGATGTTTTACTTGTGGTTTAGGGAATAAGAACTCTTTACCCTTTTTCACCCCAATAAAAATCACTCTTTTTCTGTTTTGAGGAACTCCGTAGTCAGAAGCTATCAGAACTTTATAAACAACTTTATATCCTAATTTCTCAAAATCTTTGATTATGCTATCCTTAATGACCCCCTTCCCCATGGAAACAATATTGGGAACATTTTCCATTAAAAAGGCTTTTGGATTAAAAAAACCAACGAATTTTACAAATGACTTGTAAAGTTTGTTCCTTTCATCATCAATAACTCTTTTGCCTGCTATTGAAAATCCTTGACAAGGAGGACCTCCAATAATTACATCTACTGCCTTGGCTCCCATTTTACAACTAATATTCTCAGGTGTCTCGTCAGACAAGTCTGCTATAATTCCACAAGATTCTTTGTGGTTATGTACAAAAGTAGCTATTGTATCTTTACAATAGTCAATACCCAGCACTACATCATATCCTGATTCAATGAATCCGTGTGAAAGACCACCACATCCGCAAAATAAATCTATAACCGTATGTTTCTTCATAATCCTCTTCTTCTAAAATTAATATTATAAATTTAAATATTTTTTCTCACACATATACTCAGCAAGCCCATAAATTCGCAGTTTCTATTATCAAAAAATTGAGTATCATAAGAACGTTAATCGTGCGTTTATACTTTTTAAAGCAATTTAAAATGAGATTATCTTGTATCGCTGAGTATAATATAATATCTTATTTTGCCTTAATATTTTTTCGATTTTCAAATATATTGTACAAAATATGCTTAATATTGTCAAGCAAGCAGATCCTCAGCTGCGGTGAAGCAATCAAGTCAAAACTTCAAGGTTTCAAATAATTGTACTAAAGCTTGTACACATCAAACCTCAAATAATCTAATCTTGATGTCCATCTCAAACCTGAAACTTCAGGAAGCAAATCGCCATAATCTCCCCAATTTAAAACATGAATATTTTTTAATTCTCCGTCTATTACATTATTTAAATTCAAGCTTTTTGAGTTGTATGCTGGTTTGTGTGTAAAAATCAATAATCTCTCAGCTAAATCTATTTCTTTTGACCAAGTTTCTTCACTAGGAGTCTTTTCGCCGGCTAATCTTCCTATATAAACATTCGAAGTATCTGAATCATTGATATTTTCCCAGTTCTCTTGTAATATTCTCCTGCCAAAGGTTTGAAAATCTGCCTTGCCGATATAAAGCAATACCCCTTTCCCATACATAAGATGTTTCCCATATATTTGATACACTCCATAGTCTTCGGTCTCATCACTTAATAAATTTAATTGATTTAACCTATAGGGACCCTCCCAATGAATTTGAATCAATTTCATTTTCATATGAACGCCACCTCGCATATATAGTAATGCAGCTTAGTTGGCTTCGGTAATATCTTCCTCCAAGTTGTATCGCTTCAATTTGTTATACAAGCTGCGAATGGAAATACCGAGCATCCGGGCTGCTTCTGTTTTATTGTAGTTGCTTTCCTTTAGTGCTTCTCGCAAAGCCTTAACTTCCCAAATGTCTTTAATTTCAGCCAGAGTCTTACCCTGGCAATCAAACAATTCCCCCTGACCCATACTTTTATTTCCCTTATCTTTTCTAAAATCAGCTGGCAACATAAGATGCTTTGGCTTAACCAAGAGTTGATCTCTTTTTAAGTTTATCAAGCCCCTAGCGATAACATTTTTCAATTCTCTCACATTACCTGGCCAATGATAAGCCAGTAGTTTTTCTTCTGCTTCAGGGGAGATACTGGCACCCAAGCGGTTATAATCTTGGCTTAAATGGTTCAAAAAATAATTGGCAAGAGCACTAATATCCTGTTTCCTTTCTCTTAAAGAGGGGATATGAACAGGAAAGACATTTAAACGATAATATAGATCTTGTCTGAAACGCCCTGTCTCTATCAATTCTTCTAAATCAGCATTGGTGGCCGTGATAATTCTTACATCTACTGGTATCGCTCTGGAATCGCCAACTCTGAGAATCTCTCCTTCTTGTAATACCCTTAAAAGCTTTACCTGTAAATTTATACTCATAGAGCCAATTTCGTCTAGAAACAAAGTCCCCCCACTGGCTTCTTCAAAGAGACCCTTACGCCCCTTTTTGCGTGCGCCTGTAAATGCTCCCTCTGTATAGCCAAAGAGCTCACTCTCCAAAAGGTTTTCATGTAAAGCACTACAGTTTACTCTCAGAAATTGCTTTCTTCGGCGATGGCTGACTTCATGGATAGCATGAGCAAAAAGCTCTTTCCCTGTGCCACATTCTCCGCGCAACAATATATTAACTGGCGTACGAGCAGCTAGGCTGGCCACTCGCATGACTTCTTTAATAGACTCACTGTCCCCAATTATATCTTCAAAGGTATACTTTGATTCCAGTTGTCTGACTTTTTGACGAGTTAGCTGCAACTCTTCCATAAGAGCACGAAACTCTGATATGTCCTGAATAATGCCCACGCTACCTCGCAAAATACTGTTAACAATCAAAGGAGCACAGGTTACCAAAACATCTCGCCGGTAGGGCCCCACCTTCATCGGAACAGCTTTTATAATTTTTTCTGAAACCAGAACCTTCATATGAATGCTGTCTCCCTCAGCGATATCCACTGCGGCCGGTTTATGCAAAACATCCTCTTCCACCATTCCTGTAAGGCGGTAATAAGCCTTGTTAAACATTATCCCTATGCCATTCTCATCCACTACGGAAATAGCATCCTGAATGCTGTCAATAATATTTTTAAAAAAATACTGTGTTTTTTTAAAATCACTACTATTTAAATCCATGTTCTCACCCCTTCTTGTCATGCTGCCAATGCTACATAACGCATTGGAAACCTCCCGGACTCTCGTCACTCAACCGTGAACCCTGAACCCTGAACCTAATAACCTGTGTAGTTAAAATTATACCACGAAAAAAAATAAAGGGAAACTGTTATTATTGAAGAAAATACATACTGAAAAGAAAAAAAGGTAACTGCGCATGTTCAGTGATCTGTTTTTAAAATTCTCTCAAAGTTGCCTAAGCTGTTGCGGCATATACCGGAGTGAGCATTGATTTTACTAATAAAAAGGAGCGGAAAATCTTGAGGAGAGTAGGGCAATTTGTTTGACCGAGAGAAGCGAGGGGCTTAGTAACACGTCAGATTAGCATAAGCAAGCGGAGCAACAATCCGCATCCAAATGTTAGTTTGCCGTGACTTAGTAACACTGCCCGAAAGATTTGAGCACCGATACACTCATAAAATCTAGCGAACGAGGTGTTGCTGCAACAGCTTAGCTGAGCAGTTGCAAAAAAGAGGTGTACGCATGGGAGTAATTACTATTTCTCGCGAATTTGGCAGCGGCGGAGAAACTATATCTCGCTTAATAGCAGAAAAAACAGGTTTTTTATTGGTTAATAAAGAAATGATTTTAAAGGGACTAACTTCCTATGGTCTAGAAGAATCCGAACTCAATGTTGATGAAATTCTCAGTAATACAACAGACTCTCTTACCAACACCATACCAGGACAATATATTTCTGCCCTGCATGAATACCTTTACGACTTAGCTATCCGGGAAAGCCTGGTTATCTTAGGAAGAGGCGGTCAAATTCTTTTCCATGACTTTCCTCCTGCCCTGCATGTAAAAATTATTTCACCATTGCAAAAAAGAACTTCTCGCATATCGCACCTTTATAAACTACAAGAAACAGCAGCCCTTAAATTAATAGCAGAACAAGACGAAAACAGGAAAAAATACATCCTGCAACTTTTTAATAAAGACTGGTTAAACCCTAATCTTTATAACCTGATTATAAATACCGAGAAAATTTCTCTGGAAGATGCTACCGATATCGTTATTAAAGCCTTCCAGGCACATGGCGAGCCTAAGGAAACCAGCCAAGAAGAAAACAAGCAACCACTGCTGGAAGAGACTCTCGTGCTCTTCCCCGAAAAGAAACCTTCCTTTATGCACCCCAGCGAAGAAGAGTTTGCCAACATGCTGGATTTTTATAGTATAAAATGGGACTATGAGCCAAAAACTTTCCCCCTGCAGTGGGATAGTGAAGGAAATATAACATCGGCTTTCAGCCCCGACTTTTATTTGCCCGAACAACAGCTGTATATAGAGTTGACTACCCAAAGACAAAAGCTTGTCTGGAAAAAAAATAAGAAGGTTCGCCGTCTAAAAGAACTTTACCCCGATATTAAAATAAAAATTCTCTATAATAAAGACTACCAGAGTTTACTACAAAAATTCGGGCTGGATGAGGACGACGACGAGTTTACAGTTGACAGTTAACAGTTTACAGTTGACAGGGGTTGGACGAGGGAGAAAGTTCCGTACCTTATTCGTACCTATCCGTGTCCATCCGTGGTAAAAAACTCCGTTAGCCCATCCTGTTCATCCTGTTATCCTGTCAAAATCGTCACCTAAAATACTTCACCTAATCTATACAACAGAACACTAAAGGAGAAAATGGTTATATGATGGAAAACAATTGGAAAATAGTTCTTACTGAGGAAGAAATTACTGCGAAGGTAAAAGAGCTGGGAGAAATAATCTCGCAGGATTATGTAGGCGAAGAGCTGGTGCTTGTAAGCGTCTTGAGAGGAAGCGTTTATTTTGCCGTTGATCTCAGCCGCTTCCTGACCATTCCCTTTACTTTGGATTTTATCAGTATCTCTCGTTACGGCAAAAAAACTGATTTTTCCGGAATAGTGCGCATAATAAAAGACCTAGACGTTAATATCGCTCAAAAACATGTCTTGGTAGTTGAGGATATCGTTGACACAGGTCTCAGTCTCAATTATCTTTTACGCAATCTGGAAACTCGTCACCCTGCAAGTCTAAAAGTCTGCACTTTGTTAAACATTCCTAGTCGTAGAATTGTTAATATAAAAGTAGATTACAAAGGGTTTGAGTTGCCGAACATTTTTGTGGTAGGTTACGGTCTAGATTATAATGAGAGATACCGTAACTTGAAATTTATTGCCGAACACAAAAAATAATACCAGACTCCAACAGGCCTTCTAACTCCCTGCCGCTACCTTACCCTGTCCTTCGCCGACTAAGCTCCCACCTCGCCGATGAACCGAGGTTTCCGCTTAACCTCCAGACAAGCCATCAAGGCACCGTTCCGTGGTTCCCTGGGTTTTCCGGCACACCCACAGGCTTTTACACCATAGACCCTGCCGCTTTCCCCTCCAGACCATTCGGTGATACAACTCTCCTCAAACCCCGCTGAACCCGAATCCAGTTTACACATTCCTCCGATTTTGCGGTTCCCCCTTGAGTTGTACCCAGTTCATTCTCCAGTCTCTCGGAATCTGGTAGACCTATTCTCTCATAAAATAATAGTTTTGTCAAGACCTTTTTTGCAATTTTTTAAATTTTTTTAAATCTTTTTTTTTAACCACGGATGAACACAGATAAACACGGATAATACGGAAGACGAGGGACGATGATTTTGGGTTTTGGGTTTTGGGTTTTGGGTTTTGAGTTTTGGGTTTTGGGTTACGAAGAAGGAGGAAGCTAATTTGGAGGAGTGAGCAAGCACCAAAGGCTACTTGCTCACTCCCCCTCGTCCCCCTCTTAACCTCTTAATCTCTTAATCTCTTAATCTCTTAATCTCTTAACCTCGTTCCCTTCGTCCTCCACTTACCAACTTACCCGGGCAACCACAAGGGATTGCCCCTACTTCCCCTCGCCCCTCTCTTAACCTTTTAACCTCGTTCCCCTCGTCCTTACTTAGTCACTTAGTCACTTACCCACTCGTCACTCACTTTCTTTAAAGTGCGGTGCTGTACCTCTAGCCGTATAATGCGTATGCAAAAGCTCATGCGACTTATGTCCTAAAGGTTTCTCCAAAAAGTCTTCATACAACTTCTGCACTGATGGGTTCAAGTGAGATTTCCTGATAGTCATCAACTCATCCGCTGTGTAGGTAGCCGCAATCCTCTTCTCTCTAATCTCCAGGTTGGTAGGTATGGATTGCCCACCGCCACCGATACAACCACCAGGACAGCACATTATTTCAATGAAGTGATAGTCAGCTGTGCCGTCTTTAATTGCTTCCATCAATTTACGAGCATGACCCAAGCTATGGGCTACTGCCACCTTCACTGTCAGGTCACCTGCCTGTACAGAAGCCTCCTTAACTCCTTCCAGACCTCGCACTACTGTGAGGTTTATATCCTCCAGTCCTTCTCCTGTAATCAACTCGTAGGCTGTACGTAAGGCCGCTTCCATTACGCCACCGGTAGCCCCAAAAATAAGCCCGGCTCCGGTAGAAATTCCCAATGGATCATCGTAATCTTCGCTCTCCAGCTTATTAAAATCAAGACCTGACTGACGCAGCATACGACCAACTTCACGCGTGGTCAGCACCACATCTATATCCGGATAACCACTGCCCTGCATTTCTTCTCGCTGGGCCTCGAACTTCTTAGCTGTGCAAGGCATATAGGAAACGACAAAGATATCTGCCGGATCTATTCCCTCTTTTTCAGCATAATAAGTCTTAGCCAGTGCTCCCAACATCTGCTGCGGTGACTTGCAGGTAGAAAGGTTGGGTAAAAATTCGGGATAGAAATGTTCTATAAATTTAATCCATCCCGGACTACATGAAGTAATCATAGGCAGTACACCACCGGTCTTAACCCGGTGCAGCAACTCATTACCTTCTTCCATGATAGTCAGGTCAGCAGTAAAATCGGTATCAAAAACCTTGTCAAAACCAAGCCTTCTGAGAGCCGCTACCATCTGTCCGGTAACAATGCTGCCGGATTCCCTGCCTAATTCTTCTCCCAGTGATACCCGAGTAGCCGGGGCAGTCTGCACGATAACATGCTTTTTCGGATCAGCCAAGGCTGCCCATACTTCTTCTGTTTGGTCTTTTTCATACAAAGCAGCCGTAGGGCAAACCAAAGTGCACTGCCCACAAAGAACACAGGCCACATCTGCTAAGTCCAAATGAAAAGCCGGGGCCACGGTAGTATCAAACCCACGCTCCTGGGGCGCAATAGCTCGCACACTTTGCACACTATCACACACGGCTACACAGCGACGACAAAGAATGCATTTATTGGCATCACGTACGATAGAAGGCGTGGACTCATCTATAGTATAACTTGGATCGTCTCCCCAAAAACGTATTTCCCTGATACCAAATGTATCAGCTAGCTTCTGCAACTCGCAATTCAAACTCCTGATACAAGTATTGCACTCCCTAGGATGATTGGAAAGAATCAATTCCAAGGTAAGACGCCGTGCCTTGCGTACCGCAGCAGTATTGGTCCACACTATCATATTCTGAGTTACCGGTGTTACGCAAGCCGCCTGCAACGCCTTAGCTCCTTTGACTTCCACTACACAAATACGACAGGCGCCAATTTCATTAATCTCTTCCATGTAACACAACGTAGGAATATCTACATTGGCTTTTTTGGCTGCTTCTAGGATAGTAGCCCCTGCCTCAATCTCAACCTGTTGGTTATCAATAGATAAAGTTACCATTTCCATTACCTGTATCCCTCCCTTGTCATATCGTAATTACTCAGGTTCAAAGTTCAGGGGTTCAAGGTTCAAGGTTAGACTGATAAAAATTAAACGATTTAAAGATAAAGTAACCAACCATGAACCGTGAACCTGATAACCTGTGCAGCTACGTCATATCTATTCTTCAACTACATCACAGCGAAGACAGCGATCAGCTTCAGCTAGGGCCTGCTCTAAGGTAAACCCAAGTTCCATTTCCTTAAACCCATCAATATCATGGCGAGCAGGAACTTCCTGTCGTAAAGCTTCTTCTTCAATAATCACGCCGCTAACCTTCCGTTCTATGGCCAGAGGTTCAACCATTTCACCATCTCCGCCTAGGAACTTATCTATGGAAGAGGCTGCTTTTTTCCCTGCAGCTACAGCCGCAATCAAGGTATCCGCCCCGGTAACACAATCACCACCGGAGAAAACCCCTAGAATACTAGTGGCTAAACTATCTGCATCCGTTATTACTGTTCCCCACCTGCTAAGTTTAAGGTCATCTGCCAGCTCAGCAGTTTCCACTGCTTGACCTATCGCCGCAACAACCACATCGGCCTCGACAGTAAAGTCAGAATCTGCTACCGGCATAGGACGACGACGCCCGCTCCTGTCAAAATCTCCTAATTCCATCCGTTTCAAGGTCAGCCCGGTAACTTTACCTCCCTCGCCGGTAATGGCCTGTGGCGCTACCAGAAGATTTAACTGGATACCTTCTTTTTCTATTTCTACAATTTCCTCCGGCATGGCAGGCATCTCTTCCTTGGTGCGACGATAATAGATAGCAACAGACTCCGCTCCTAAGCGCAAAGCACTGCGAGCTGCATCAGCCGCCACGTTACCGCCTCCGATTACGGCTACTTTTTTGCCAGTTAAATCAGCCGCTTGGTTAAGGTTAACATCTCGCAAGAAAGTAATCCCAGAAATAACCCCTTCCAGCTCTTCTCCCGGCAGGTTTAAAGGCTGGTTCTTATGAGCTCCTACCCCGATGAAAACAGCCTTGTAACCCTCAAGCAACAATTGGTTCAGAGAAATATCCCGGCCTAATTTAACGCCTGTCTTGATCTTTACACCCATCTTTTTAATAACGTCTATCTCCTCATTGAGGATAGCTTTTGGCAACCTGTACTCTGGAATACCTACGGCCATCATGCCTCCTGCCACGGACAAAGCTTCAAAGACAGTAACTTGGTAGCCTTTTTTCCTCAAGTAAAAAGCTGCTGAAAGACCAGCTGGACCTGCACCGATAACGGCTACTTCCGCCTCTTTGGCTTCAGCTGGCACTGGTACAGGTATCCCACCATTGCTCAAAAGATAATCGCCTGGGAACCGTTTGAGTGCTCTGATAGCCAATGATGTATCCAGTTGGTTGCGACGACATTTGCCTTCACAGGGATGATGACATACCCGACCACATACCAGTGGGAAGGGATTTTCCGTCTGCACAACTTCATAGGCTTCCCGCATCATTTTATTCTTGATCATGTCAATATAAATAGGTACATCTATTTCTGCCGGACAAGTGTTCTGGCAAGGTGACACGAAAAGATTGACGCAAACTGAAGCCGGACAACGTTTGTATTTTATATGTGCCTCGTACTCTTCCCTGAAGTATCTCAAGGTGCTAATAACCGGGTTAGGTGCTGTCTGACCCAAGCCACAGAGGGCAGAAACTTTAATCCCTTCTGCCAGCTCTTCCAGTAGATCCAGATCTTCCATAACACCCTCACCATAACTAATGCGCTTTAGTATTTCCAACATCCGCTTGGTACCAATCCGGCAAGGTGCACATTTGCCGCAAGATTCATCTTGCACAAACTCCAAGAAAAATTTGGCCAAATCCACCATGCAGGTATCCTCATCCATGACCACCAAACCACCGGACCCCATAATAGTACCCAGCTCCTGCAAGGAATCATAATCTATAGGAGCATTAAGGTGCTCTAGGGGGATGCATCCACCAGAAGGACCGCCGGTCTGTGCCGCTTTAAATTTCTTCCCGTCAGGAATACCACCACCGATATCATAGACAATCTTTCCTAGAGGCATGCCCATCGGTACTTCTACCAGCCCATTATTGAGAACCTTTCCGGCTAGGGCAAACACTTTGGTACCTTTACTATTATCAGTACCTATAGAAGCAAACCATTCCCAACCCTTGCGCAATATTTGCGGCACATTCCCAAAAGTTTCTACGTTATTAATCACGGTAGGCTTGCCCCACAAGCCGGAAACAGCCGGGAAAGGCGGACGAGGTCTAGGCTCACCACGACAACCTTCTATAGAGGTAAGCAGTGCCGTCTCCTCACCGCAAACAAAAGCTCCAGCCCCCAAACGAATCTCAATGTCAAAGTTGAAATCAGAACCAAAAATATTCTTTCCCAATAAACCTTCTGCCCGGGCTTGGTCCAAAGCTTTTAGCAACCGGTCGATAGCAATAGGATATTCCGCCCTGACATACACATATCCTGTGTCTGCTCCTATGGCATAACCTGCTATGGCCATACCTTCAATGATAGCATGCGGATCACCTTCTAAAAGACTCCTGTCCATAAAGGCTCCCGGGTCACCTTCATCTCCGTTGCAGATAATATATCTCTGTTCTGCAGGTGTAGCCGCAGCAAATCCCCATTTAATACCGGCAGGAAAACCACCACCACCCCGACCTCGTAATTCAGATTTTTTCATCAACTCAATTACCTCTGCCGGTTTCATCTCGGTCAAAGCTTTAGCCAATCCTAGGTAACCATCTACAGCAATATACTCTTCAATAGATTCCGGATCAATAAGACCACAATTTCGCAGCACTAACCGCTCTTGATATTTGAAAAAGTCAATCTCTGACTGCTCAACCAATGCTGCAGGGTGTTCAGGCATTTTATAAAGCAAACGCTCCAAAAAACGACCCTTTACAAAGTGTTCCTCTACCAGCTCTCTGGCATCTTCTGGCTTTATTTCGCAATAAAAAGTTCCTTCAGGGTAAATAACCATATTAGGGCCGAACTGGCAAAAACCAAAACACCCAGTATCAACCACTTTAACTTCCTTCTCCAAACCACGGTTTTTAATCTCTTCTATCAATGCATCCCTAGTAGGATGGCTGCCGGAAGCAACACATCCGGTACCGGTGCAAATCAATATATGAGAACGGTAGATATCCATTCAGCTTCTCCTCCTTATACCCTAGGTCTTATTAATAACCCAGTTATTTACAATCAGACCATTGACTATATGCTGCGCCACAATCTGACGCACCTTGGCTTCATCTAAATTGCCATAAGTGACAGTAGGCTGCCCAGCCACTTTTATGTCTATCAGGGGTTCTTTAGCACACATGCCAATACAGCCAGTTTGCTTCACAGTCACACCGGTCAGGTTGCGTTTACCCAGTTCATCTAAAATTGTTGTCATGATTCCCCGGGCCCCGGCAGCAATCCCACAAGTACCCATTCCTACTACAATGCTGATAGTTTCTTTTCCTTCTCTAAGCTTTATCTCGTCTAAGGCCTTCTGTTTCATTTTCTTTAGGTCCTCTATCGTTTTCAAAGGTCACTCCTCCTTTTTAGAGGTTTTTTAATCCTACCTCCAGCTTTTCTCTAACCTTGATCAACTCCAGCGGATTATCAAAAAAACTCTCCTTCCCTGTTGTCATAAACTCATATTGCTGCCCGTTCCGGTAGTGATAGTAGGTAAAGCGCAGGTCTTTTCGTCCCACCAGAAATACTGTAACTGTTTCCGCCATATTCCCCAAGGGAGGTCTGTCAATATGATCCAGTTGAAAAACAACTGTCACTTTAGTTCCCTCACCCAACTTGGAAGCGATTTTTAAATAGCCGTCACAGCTTTCTGCTGCTGCCTGCATAAGCGATAAACCTAAGCCAACTTTACGAGTAGAACGACTGGTAACGAAAGGATCAGTAATCTGTCCCAGTATCTCCGGCGGAATACCACGACCGTTATCTTCTACCACCACCTGGAGAGAGTTATTTTGAAAATCCTCTCGTACCACCAGCTCAATCCGGTCTGATCCTGCTTCAGTTGAGTTTTGCAACAAGTCTAAGATATGCAAAGAAATCTCGTTCATAATCTTTCCCTAAGTATACTGGGCCAGAATCTCAGGCACACGTTGCTGCTTGAGACGGGCATGTACTTCCTTGTTAATTGTCATTACAGGCGACAAACCGCAGGCACCCAGACAATAAACAACCTCCAAAGAATATTTACCATCATCGGTAGTATCACCGGGAACCAAGCCCATTTTCTTTTCAATAGCATCCAGAACCTTAGGTGCACCACGTACAAAGCAGGCTGTCCCTTTGCAAACAGAAATATGATATTCTCCTTTGGGCTTCAAAGTAAAGAAAGCATAAAAAGTAATAACACCATAGACCTCACTGATAGGTACACCCAAAACGTCTGCTACCTTAACCTGCAGATCCACTGGTACAAACCCCAGTGTCTCCTGAATTTTGTGGAGTACAATGATCAGCGACTCAGGCTGTCCTTCATACTTGCTGATAAATTTTTCTAACTCTTGGTAACTTTCCTCCATGCATTGACAAGTATCATTTTCCATAGATCATTTCCCTCCTTCTCTTATTACACAACAGCCAACTTCTGCTTTTTGTATAAACCGATCTATACTACCACCACCTTTCTGCCTCTTTCCCCGGCCAAAGCCAATTGAATCTCCTGCCAATTCAACTCCTTTACCTGGAAATAAGTACGCGGAGACTGTATGGCCTCAAGCCAGTGCGCATCAGAACTCATGATAAAACTTAACCTGCCTGTGTCCGGGTGATTGTCTCTGAAAGTAGCTGGATGCGCATTAAAAGAGAGTTCCAGTGCCGCTATTTCCAGATCCGGGGGAACAAACCCCAAGTTACTGATAAGACTGTACGTAGGCCGGTCAATATGAGCCGGAATGCAGAGACCTCCTATCTTTTTTACTCCTTTCACAACCTCTTCCACTGCAAAAGAAGTAGAAGTTAACAGCAACTTTTCCAACTTTCCTATAACCCGGTCATTACTATCCAGCAACAACTGGGGACCAAAAAGCTTCTCTTTGTTCAACTCCGGCGGCAAATGCCTGTAAACAATTTCCTGCCATCTAAGCACTTCCGCTAGAGTATAAAACAAGCAAAGCAAATGAACTTCTTCTTTTGTCTGCACCTCAATTCCGGGTAATACTGTGACAGGACTACTCCGGGACGCTTCTAGCAAGGCCGATACATTAGCTGCTGAATTGTGATCGGTAATCCCAATCAAAGAAATTCCCTTGGTAGCAGCAGCTTTAATAATAGACTGCGGTGTCATTTCGGCTTCAGCACAAGGAGAAAGAGCAGTATGCAGGTGCAGATCAGCCCATATCTCTAACATCCTTCTATTTGCCTTCTGCCAAGTAACTATAGATTTTTCCAGCGGCTTCAAATGAGCTAGCAGAAGTCAAAAAAATCACTACTTTTTCTTCTTTGGCTTTCGCCAAAGTTTCCGGCGCCGGCTCTTTGCTACCTGTGATCACAATAGCCCCTAAGTTCAACAAGCTGGCAATGGCTACAATATTAGGGTGCGTCTGAATCGTAAACCACAGGTTGCCCTCTTTAGCATTTGCCATAGCATCACTGAGCAAATCAGAACTGTAAGCACCGGTAACCTCACCCTCCAGTATCTCCGGTTCTCCATGAACCACCGCCTTTAAGATTGCAGGTACTTCTTTTAGTTTCAATTTATATACAACCTCCTCTCGCTCTTCCTCCGGCAAGCGCCCCATGGCCGGGGGCACCTTCCCCGCCAACTCCACCATCTCTTCCGCCAACAACCTGACCCTTTCTCTTAATTTAAAAACACAGTCAGCCTCCAGAGCAGTTCCTCGCACAATATCTTCTGCCAAAGAGCGACAGTTAGGAGAACCACAGGAGCCGCAGTCCAGACCAGGCAAACCTTCGAGAGTCTCCTCCAGTAAAACCATCTTGGATAGAGCGCGTTTGATATCATCATCAAGCTGCATAACAGCCCTAGGTTTTAGCTTTTCCGTAGAATAGAGGTAGCTGGCGATTTTTACTTTTCTTACTTGGTCATCTGTTAAAGCCAATGGTTTGTCTTTATACTTCTCCGCAATGCGGCGCAGAAGTACTTTGGCTATAAAGGGATTCTGTACCACCAAAGGCCCCCCTATACAGCCTTCTGCACAGGCCTGAACTTCTAAATAATCTATTCCTTCCAAAGTGCCTTTTTCCAGTTCCTCCAAAACTTTTATCACGTTACGAATACCATCTACCGCCAACAGCGAACCCATTCCTATAGCCACATTTTCTCCTCCTGCTCTTCCCCAACCTATGCCTGCACCGGAAGAAATATGCAGAGCTAAAGACTCGTTTTGGCTCTTTACATGACCTCGTACCTCTCCATAAACAGCACTCATGCTGAAAACACCATCAACATAGCTAAAAGCATCTCTTGCCGGCTGCTTTACTGCAGTAACTTTGGCCGGACAGGGAGTAATAAAAAAAGCACCTATCCGGGAAAATGGCAGACCTAAACTTTCCACAACAGCTTCTTTAGCCATGCGAGCAGCCACTTCCATAGGTGCTTTAAGAGAAATAATATTAGGTAATAAGCCGGGAAATCTCACCTGAATCAATCTTACTACTGCCGGACAGGCCGAAGAAATCACAGGCTTTTTAGTTGTTGTACACAAGACACGTTCTCGTATAGCCTCTGAAACCAGCTGAGCCGCTACTGCCACCTCAAATACCCCATCAAACCCTGCCTGCAGCAGGGCTCCTAAGACCATGGCTGGTTCTGTTTCGCAGACAAACTGACCAAAAAAAGAGGGGGCAGGTAAAGCAATAGTGTAATCATATTTCTGTAATATACTGAGATCATCAGCCACGGCAATCTTGGCATGGTTGGGACAAATGCGAATACACTCACCGCAATCAATACACAGTTCTTCCGTAATACGAGCCTGACCGTCACGTACCCTGATGGCCTCAGTAGGACATTGTTTGATACAGATAGTACAGCCCTTGCATTTTTCACTATCCATGGTTACGGAATGAAAGTAATGCTTCACGACCCATCTCCTTTCCAGCAAACAAAATTGGCCCTCTATCTAAACTTTTTACCTATAAACCAAGTCAGGGTAATCAAGATATTAGAATATTTTAATGTTACCGAGATAAAAAGGTTAAGAGGCCAAGAGGCTAAAAGGTCAAGAGGTCAAAAGACTAAGAGATTAAATGACCAAAGTCTCCTCCTCGTCCCTCTTTTCATCTTTTCATCTTTTCATCTCTTTATCTCTTTATCTCTTTATCTCTTTATCTCTTTATCTCTTT
>CAZLTH010000014.1:0-6831 GCA_964562355.1 uncultured Syntrophomonadaceae bacterium
CCGTTGCCGGATTACTCACCATGTCAATTCGGGCAACCACAAGGGATTGCCCCTATTTTTCATTTTTCATTTCTTGCACCTTCTTTAACTTTTATATTTTTATTATAGCATCGTATGTAGTTATTACAAGATATAACTTCAATTCTTAAATAGGTTGACGGTTGGCATTGACATTTTTAAAACCTCTAAAATTGTCTGCAGAAAAGCAGGATTTTTCTTTTTTAGGGGGAATATTATATTATAAACATAGCTGAAGTATAACCGAAAGGGGAGGTAGTGATAGTGGAGCTATTAGTAAACATTCATATTGAGAAATTGCCTGAGGGTTTATATTTGGCCACATCTGATGATATTCAAGGTCTTGTCGCTCAGGGTCGTACGGTTTGGGAAACGTTAGAAATTGCGCGTGATGTTGCTCGTAAGTTGTTAGAGGCACAGGGAAAAGAGCAAGGTTCTATCCGGGGGATATGCCTGAGGGCACATTAAGGGTGATACTAAAGCAGGCTGGAGTTGCTCCGGAGGAGTTTCTGATGGGCAGAAGAACTTAAAGAGTTTTGTAAGCACATGAAAGGAGCAGAAAATGAAAATTACAGTTAGAGGCAAGAATATGAACGTTACCCCGGCGTTAAAGAATCATGTTGAGAAAAAGATAGGTAAGCTGGACAAATATTTTGAGGATGTTGAGGCGCAGGTAAAATTAAGGGTGACCAAGGATAGTCATATTGTGGAAGTAACGCTCTTGATTGATGGGCTTATTTTACGAGGTGAAGAGTCCACGGCTGATA
Organism: uncultured Syntrophomonadaceae bacterium; assembly: GCA_964562355.1. Taxonomy (GTDB): domain Bacteria; phylum Bacillota; class Dethiobacteria; order PWVN01; family PWVN01; genus CAZLTH01. The sequence goes on from CAZLTH010000014.1 coordinate 786, forward strand.
TGTATACTTCGATTGATTTGGTAATTGACAAAGTGGAAAGGCAAATTCATAAATATAAAACTAAGATAAATAGAAAGTTTCGCCAAGGCGGACTGAAAGCAGCTAATGAGCAGATAGAACGCAGTAGGATCTCTGCAGAAGAGGAAGCTAGGGTTGTTCGTACCAAGCGTTTTGCTATGAAGCCCATGTCTGTGGAGGAAGCTATTTTGCAGATGAACCTTGTGGGTCATGATTTTTTTGTTTTTGTGAATACGGATACGGAAGGTGTCAATGTAGTTTATCGCCGTAAGCATGGAAACTATGGTTTAATTGGACCAGACTTTTAAAAGAAATAGGGAGAGTGAGAAAGTAGTTGTCTGATTGTCGATCTGACCTTGTAACCGTAGTTATTTTTGAAGGAGGACAGGAAGGCTCTGACGTGGAGAGAGAAATGGCTGCTGTGCGTCAGGCTTTTCTTCTGGATAATATTAGTAAGTTAAAGTCTTCCCCTCTAGTGGGGGATATCTTTCTGTTGACTAATTATCCTAATTTGGCAAAGGAAGGAGATTCTTTGGGCGTCCGTTCTTTCGTCAATAATATTTCACCGGCAAAGTTTTCTTTTGGACGAGAGTTGCAAAAAATCATCAAGGAGAACCTACCGCAGCACCTTTTTTACCTAGGTGGTGGTGGAGGGCCTTTATTAACTGTTGCAGAAATCAATGATATATGCCGCCGTCTTCTGGCTGCGGACAAGGTTATTCTCTCCAACAATAGCCAGTCTGCCGATCTGGTGGCCTTTACACCGGCATCACTTTTGCTTCAAATCGCTCCCCCGGCTATGGATAATGCCCTAGCAGTAGAACTGCAAAACGGCAATGGTATTGACCAAGAGCTTATCCCTCCTTCTTTGGGTACATTTTTTGATCTGGATACCCCTGCTGACCTACTTGTCATGGCGGCTACTTCTTGGGCAGGAATGCGTGCTCGAGAGAGCTTGGCAGCTACTTCTCTTGACCTTGATGATATAATTAAAGCGTATACTGTCCTTGCTGGTGACTACGAGGAGATTTTGCTTATGGGACGTATTGGGGCACCTGTTATCGCTAGGATGAATTTAAATCTTAAGGCTCGCTTGCGTGTTTTTTCTGAGGAAAGGGGTATGAAAGCCCTTGGTCGGTTAAAAAATAAAGAGGTAGTTTCTTTTGTGGGCTATTTCTTGGAAGAAGTCGGTATAGAAAAGTTTTTTTCTTATATTAGCAGTACTGTTGCCTGCGCTTTCATTGATAGCCGGGTTATCTTTGCTCATAAAAAATTAGAGCCAACGACCGCAGACCGTTTTAATTCAGACTTGGGGCGCTGGCAGGAGATTAAAGATCCTTTTGTGCGAGAGTTTACCCGGGCGGCTGTAGAAGCGCCTATCCCTATAATTCTGGGAGGGCACAGTCTTGTGTCAGGCGGTCTCTGGGCTTTAACAGAAGATATCGCTTCGGTAGTCGGTCGTCAGTAGTCAGTCGTCGGGAGGACGAGGGATGAGGTGACGTGTTTTGACAGGATAACAGGATGTACTGGATGGGTGAGAAACGTGTTCATCCTGTTATCCTGTCAAAGCAAGAAGTAGGACGGAGTTTTGAGTTCAGGGTTGAACGTTACAGTTCAGAGGATACTCGCTTGCTGTCACCCTGAGCGAATGCAATGAGTCGAATGGGTCTCAAAATGTACAGTCAAGCGAAAATAAATATAAGATTATGTGGTGTTTATATATTAGATTAATATGAGATTAGTTTGCTGAAAAGAGAGACCCATTCGACTCGCAAGCTCGCTCAGGGTGACAATGGATAACGACCCTCTGAACTGTAACGGTTGAACCGGGGAGTCGGTACGTTAGTAACCCAGTCAGCACTTATCCAATTACTCAGTCACTCAGTCACGACCTTAAAAGAAGGGGGGGGTTCCGTGGGTTTTTTAAAGATGATTTTAGGTGATCCCAATCAAAAAGAGCTAAAAAAGATTCAGCGCATTGTAGATCAGGTAAATGCTCTGGAGGAAGAGATACAGCGATTGCCTGATACTGCTCTTAAGCTTAAAACAGGAGAATTCAAGGAGCGACTGGCGAGGGGAGAAACCACGGCAGGTTTACTACCGGAAGCTTTTGCTGTGGTACGGGAGGCTTCCCGGCGTACCTTGGGCATGCGTCCTTTTGATGTGCAAATTACTGGTGCCACCGTTCTTCATCAGGGACGGATAGCCGAGATGAAAACGGGGGAAGGGAAAACGCTGGCTGCCACCTTGCCAGCTTATCTCAACGCTTTGACCGGGGAAGGCGTACATATTATAACGGTTAATGATTACCTAGCTCGCCGGGATAGTGAATGGATGGGGGAAATTTATAAATATCTAGGTCTGAAAACAGGTCTTATTGTCCATGGCTTGGACTCGTCTCAACGTAAAGAAGCCTATGCCGCAGATATTATTTACGGCACCAATAATGAGTTTGGTTTTGATTACCTTAGAGATAATATGGCTGTTCGCAGTGAAAACCTAGTACAGCGTGCTCTGAGTTATGCCATTGTTGACGAAGTCGATAGCATTCTGATTGATGAGGCAAGGACACCTCTTATTATTTCCGGACAGGTGTCTAAATCTACGGAGCTTTATAAAACCTTTGCTATGTTTGTGCCACGATTGAAATTAGAGCAGGATTATACAATAGATGAGAAGGCACATAGTGTTATTCTCACAGAAGAGGGTATCTCTAGGGCAGAGAAATTTTTAGGGCTGGAAAACCTCTACGATGACACTAATATGGAACATTCACATCATTTGAATCAGGCTTTAAAAGCACAGGTATTAATGAAGAGAGACCGTAACTATGTGGTTAAAGATGGTGAAATAGTAATTGTGGATGAATTTACAGGTCGCTTAATGTTTGGACGCCGTTATAGTGACGGGTTGCACCAAGCCATTGAAGCCAAAGAAGGAGTCAAAGTAGCCCGAGAGAGCCAGACACTAGCATCAATTACTTTTCAGAATTATTTTCGCATGTATACCAAACTGGCAGGTATGACAGGCACTGCTGTTACCGAAGAAGAAGAGTTTATGAAAATTTATAACCTAGATGTAGTGGTGATTCCTACCAATGAGCCAATGATTAGGGAGGAATTATCTGATGTTGTTTATAAAACAGAAAGAGGCAAGTTTAGGGCTGTGGTAGAAGAAATTGTGACGAGAAACAGTCAGGGGCAGCCCCTCTTGGTAGGAACAATTTCTATTGAGAAGTCAGAGGAATTAAGCACCTTGCTTGACAAAAGAGGAGTCAGGCACAATGTTTTAAACGCCAAGCAACATGAGAGAGAAGCCGAAATTGTCAAGGATGCCGGTCAGCGGGGTGGAGTTACTATAGCTACCAATATGGCTGGTCGTGGGACAGATATTGTTCTTGGTGAAGGGGTTACGGATCTAGGAGGTTTACATATAATCGGTACGGAACGCCACGAGAGTCGCCGTATTGATAACCAGCTAAGAGGACGTTCCGGTCGCCAAGGTGATCCGGGGTCAGCTCAGTTTTATATTTCATTGGAAGATGATTTAATGCGTATTTTTGGGGGAGAAAGTATATCTAATATTATGGAGAAGCTGGGAGTAGATGAAGATCAGCCTATCGATCATTCCTTGATTAGCAAGGCGATTGAAAATGCACAGAAAAAAGTAGAGGGACGCAACTTCGATATCCGTAAATATGTCTTGGAGTATGACGATGTCATCAACCAGCAGAGAGAGGTTATCTACAAACAGAGACGACGGGTATTGGAGGGTGAAAGTTTAAAAGAAACTGTACAGGATATGATTAGAGAAGTCGCTGTCAATTCGCTAGATAACTATTGTGATGAAAAAATTTACCCGGAAGAATGGGATCTGAAAGGGCTTCTAGAAACAGCAGAAAATCTTTTCTTGCCTCTTGGATCGCTGACAGAAAAAGAGTTAGCGGAGAAGGAAAGGGAAGAGATAGCGGAAATCTTTCTGGAGAAAGCACTTAATCGTTATGCCGCAAGAGAGAAAGAGCTGGGAGAGGAAAATCTGAGAGAATTGGAAAGAGTCATCCTTTTGCGTTTGGTGGATACTAAATGGATGGATCATATAGATATTATGGACAATTTGCGCCATGGGATTGGTTTAAGAGCCTATGGGCAGCGTAATCCCCTTATGGAATACAAGAAGGAGGCTTACGACCTTTTTCAGGGAATGATTGCTAGCATAAGGGAAGAAATGGTAAAACTTATTTACCGTGTGCAGATAGTTAGCCAGCTGGAGCATCGTGCTGTGGCAGGGGAAGCGACTGCTTCGCTGGCTTCTTCCGGGCAGGCGATGATTGATGATGAACGAGGGGAGGCGGTTGGTGGGGAGCCACCTAAAGTTCAGCCACGGCGAGTGGTAAAAATAGGGCGAAATGAACCTTGCCCCTGCGGCAGTGGTAAAAAATATAAGAAATGTTGCGAGAGGAAAGAAAGTCGATAACCACTCAGCCTTTGTCTTTTCTTAAATTTCTTATCAAAAGCTGTTGCGGCAATACCTCGCTTGCCAGATTTTATATGTGTATCGGTGCTCAAATCTTTCGAGCAGTTTTACTAAGTCACGGCAAATTAACATTTGAATGCGGACTGACAATCCGCTTATTTATGCTACTCTGCCGTGTTACTAAGTCCCTCGCTACTCTCGGTCAGACATATTAAACTGCTATTCTCAAGATTTTCCGCTCCTTCTGATTAATAAAATCAATGCTCGCTCTGGTATATGCCGCAACAGCTTAGGCAACTTTGAGAAGATTTTTTAAGTCTAGCTCAATGGCTAGCTAGTTACGACAATTGACAAGTAAAGAAAGGGTGATTGAAATGATAGGGGAATTAAAAAATGATTTACAGGAATATAGGGGAAAATTAACTGAAATGAGGGCTTCCCTTTGACTTGCCGGAAATAGAACGGAAAGTAGAGAAACTGGAAAAGCTTTCTGCCAAGCCTGATTTTTGGGAAAACCGCAGTAAGGCACAGGAAATCATTACTGAAATAAGTCGTTTGCAAGATAAAATCAAATCTTTTACTGGGATAGAAGCAGATATTTCTGAAGTGGAAGTTCTTTTGGAATTGGCTGAAGAGGAGGAAGACGAAGAACTACTTACAGAAGCCCAGGGTATAAGCATTCAGATCAAGGAGAAGTTGCAAAAAATGTCGCTGTCTTTTCTCTTGGGGGGAAAGTATGACCCAAATAGCGCTATCTTGGCTATCCATCCTGGGGCGGGTGGCACCGAGTCTCAGGACTGGGCAGAGATGTTGCTGCGTATGTATACTAGGTGGGCTGAAAAGAATAAGTATCAGGTGGAAATTTTGGACTTGCTTCCGGGTGATGAGGCCGGAATTAAAAGTGTAACTTTTCAGGTAAGGGGTCCCTATGCTTATGGTTATCTCAAGGCAGAGCGCGGTGTGCATCGCCTTGTTCGTATCTCTCCTTTTGATACCAACTCCCGGCGTCATACTTCCTTTGCTTCTTTAGATGTACTGCCGGAAATAGAGGATTCTACTGATCTGGAAATAAAAACGGTAGATTTAAAAATCGACACTTTTCGCTCCCGGGGAGCAGGGGGACAACATGTCAATACTACTGATTCTGCCGTGCGTATTACGCATTTACCCACCGGAATCGTTGTTTCCTGCCAGAAAGAGCGTTCGCAGCACAGCAACAGGGAGAGAGCCTTGCGTGTACTTAGAGCTCGCTTGGCAGATCTTTACCAGCGCCAGCAGGAAGAAGGTTTGCGTAATTTACGAGGGCAACAGAAGGAAATTGCCTGGGGTAGTCAAATACGCTCCTATACATTTCATCCCTATTCTCTGGCTAAAGACCATAGAACTCAGGTGGAAGTAGGGAATGTTCAGAGTGTAATGGAAGGAAACTTAGATGTTTTTATAGAATCTTTTTTGCAGCAGTTTTCGGAACGAGGTTAAGAGGTTAAGAGGTTAAGAGGGGAACGAGGGGGGGGCTTTTTCTCGTGCCTCTTTTCGTCTCTTCTCCTTTTCGTCT
>CAZLTH010000014.1:6931-16282 GCA_964562355.1 uncultured Syntrophomonadaceae bacterium
CTTTTCGTCTCTTCTCCTTTTCGTCTTTTTTCCTTAAGGGGAGGTAAGAGTAATGCGAGACTATTTAAAGAGGAACAGTAAAGATTTTTTTTGGTTTTTGGTGGGAATTATTATTTTGGCTGTTGCTATGAATATTTTTCTTATTCCAAACCAGATTGCTGCCGGTGGGGTCGCTGGTCTGGCTATAATTGTATTCTATCTTTTTGAAATTCCGATAGGCTTGACTATTTTTTTGACTAACATACCTCTTTTTTTTCTTTCTTGGCGTACCATAGGGCAGCGCTTTATTCTCACTTCTTTTATAGGAGCTGTATTATTTTCTATTCTGATAGAACTGACGGCTTTCTTGCGACCAGTAACTTTTGATTTATTGTTAGCTTCTATTTACGGTGGTATTCTGGTGGGGATAGGATTGGGTATCATATTTAGAGCACAAAGTTCTACCGGGGGGACAACATTGGCGGCTCGCCTTTTGAATCATTACTCTGGTTTTACTATGGGGCAGAGTTTGCTAATCATTGATTTTTCTGTTATTGCGTTGGCGCTGGTTTTTTTTAATGCTGAAATAGCCCTTTATGCCCTTCTTTCTCTCTTTGTAACCAGCAAAGTCACAGACCTTGTACAGGAGGGCTTTGCTTTTTCCAAAGCTGCTTTTATTATTTCCGGCAAGAGCGATGAAATTGCTACCAAGGTGCTTTCTGATCTGCAGCGAGGGGTGACTCATTTAAAGGCAACAGGAGCTTATACAGGAAAGGATAAAACTGTCTTGCTGGTGGTGGTAAACCAGACGGAAGTTTCTCGCTTAAAGGTGATTGTACATGATATAGATTCCGATGCTTTTGTGGTTATCAGCAGTGCCAGTGAAGTTTTAGGCGAAGGATTTAAAAGACGAAAAGATAAAGAGATAAAGAGATAAAGAGACGAAGAGATGAAAAGGGGTTGCTAGGGTGTGGGTTTGTAGAGTTTTCCTCCCCTCTTTATCTTTTGACCTTTTTACCTTTTAATCTCGAAAGGAGACGGTTTAAAAGTGGTAAAGAATGTTAAATTGGCAGAGGTGGCTTGTTCTTTGCGTCGGGATGTTGTTAAAATGATCAGTGCGGCTGGGTCGGGTCATCCGGGAGGTTCTCTTTCTATAGCGGAGATTCTTACGGTTCTTTATTTTCAAGAAATGCGTATTGATCCGCAAGCACCGGCAGATCCGCTGCGAGATCGTTTTGTTTTAAGCAAGGGACATGCTGCTCCGGCTCTTTATGCTGTTTTAGCAGCACGGGGTTTTTTTAGTCAGGATTTGTTGGGGACTTTGAGGCAGGTAGGCTCGCCGTTACAAGGGCATCCGGATATGCGTAAGGTTCCGGGAGTAGAAATATCTACTGGTTCCCTAGGGCAGGGACTTTCTGTGGCTAACGGCATGGCCTTGGCATCTAGGCTTTCCAGTTTGGATTACCGGGTTTATGTTATATTGGGGGATGGAGAAACACAGGAAGGTCAGATTTGGGAAGCTGCTATGACAGCAGCGCATTACCGGCTGGATAATTTGGTAGCTTTTTTGGATTACAACGGTTTGCAGATTGATGGGAATACCAGTCAGGTTATGACAGTGGATCCTGTCAAAGAAAAGTGGCAGGCTTTTGGCTGGCACGTTGAAGAGATAGACGGACATGATCTGGAAAAAATAACGGCTGCCCTGCATTTAGCTAGGCAGGTTAAAGGTAAGCCAGTTATGATTATTGCTCATACTGTAAAAGGCAAAGGAGTATGCTTCATGGAAAATAATGCTTCTTGGCATGGCATGGCTCCGGATACGGCAGAAACAGAGCAGGCTTTAAAAGAATTAGCACAAGGAACAGGAGTGGAATAGATGACAGACAAGATTGCTACTCGTGATGCCTATGGTCGGACTTTGGTTTCTCTGGGTAAAGAAAGAACAGACATAGTAGTTTTAGAAGCAGATCTTTCAAAATCCACTAAGACAGCTGCTTTCGGAGAAGCTTTTCCAGAACGGTTTTTTAATATAGGTGTGGCTGAAGCAGATATGATGGGAACAGCGGCCGGACTGGCAACCAGTGGGTTTATTCCTTTTGCCAGCACTTTTGCTGTGTTTGCAACCGGCAGGGTTTATGATCAGATTCGCAACTCCATAGCCTATCCTTCTCTTAATGTTAAAATAGCAGCTACTCATGCCGGGCTGACGGTTGGTGAAGATGGCGCTTCTCACCAAGCGTTGGAAGACCTAGCACTTATGCGTGTCTTGCCGAATATGACTGTTTTGGTTCCTGCCGACGGACCGGAAACAGAAAAAGTTTTAAAAGCTGCTGTGCAGCAAAAAGGGCCTTTTTACATCAGACTTGGTCGTCCTAAAGTACCTGTTATAACAGATAAAGAATCCTCTTTTGTGATTGGCAAGGGGCAAGTATTGCGGCCAGGGAAAGATGTTGGTATAATTGCCTGCGGTATAATGGTAGCTATATCCTTGGAGGCTGCTGATCTTTTAGCTGAAAAGGGTATAGATGCTCAGGTAATAAACATGGCTTCCTTAAAGCCTTTGGATGAAGAGCTTGTTTTAAAATGTGCCCGTGAAACAGGAGCACTGGTGACGGCAGAAGAACATAGTATTATTGGTGGTTTGGGCAGTGCTGTTGCCGAAACCACAGCCGAAAACTACCCAGTACCGCTAACACGGGTAGGGGTAAAAGACACTTTTGGAGAATCCGGTTCCCCTGCAGATCTTCTGAAAAAATATCACCTGACGGCACAAGATATTGTCGTTGCGGTGGAAAAACTGCTTAGTAAGTGGGTAAGTGGGTAAGTGGGTAAGTAAGGATAAACTAATCCCCATCGTGCTTCGTCACCTACTGACTCACTGACAGCCGCAGAGCCTGCCCCATTCGACTGCGCTCAGGGCAAGCTCTGAGCAAGCGCAGCGAGTCGAGTGGGCTGACTGAGTCACTTAGTCACTCAGTCACTCCCCAACAAAGTATCCCTCCCTTTAGAAGACAAAGTGTTGTCGATATAATTTATGACAACATCTTTTTTGTGCTGTTCTTTTATCTTTTTTTAAAGGTTATTTAGTATTCTTAAAAGGAATTATAATGGAATCTGTCGAAGTTATGTATACTTATACTCGGTGAGGCAACTCGGTGAGGCAATATAATCGTATTTTAATGCAACTATATTGTCGAAGACCACGAGCTTGCCTTTTAATAGTTAATAGTTAACAGTTGCCAGTTGCCAGTTTACAGGGGTTACGAGTGGGGGTTCTAATGCTCTACATAACTCCGTCAAACAATAACCGGAAAACCTCAGTCCCACTGATAACTGATAACTGATAAAATATAAGTTAGTTGCCTTCGCAAGTATAGTGAATATTAACAGAGGGGGGACATACCTCCTCTTAAAAGGAGATGTGTCCCCCTACCACTAAAGGAGATTTTATGGCTATAATTGAAATGCAGCATGTTTCCAAAAAATATCCCAACGGAGTTGAAGCTTTATCGGATGTTTCCCTGACTGTGGAGAAGGGAGAATTTGTTTTTATTGTTGGCTCAAGTGGTGCCGGAAAATCCACTCTGATAAAAATGTTCATTAGAGAAATAGTTCCTGATTGGGGAATTCTACGAGTTAATGGTCGAGATATTGTGCGTATGAAGCGGCGAGAAGTGCCCTATTTGCGAAGGAACATTGGGGTGGTTTTTCAGGACTTTCGTCTTCTTAATAAGGTTAACGCTTTTGAAAATGTGGCTTTTGCTATGCGAGTAACTGGTTGCAGTAATCGAGACATCAACCGACGTGTGCCGGAAGTTCTGGAAATGGTAGGTCTGGCCGATAAGCTCAACTCCACTCCCAGAGAATTGTCGGGAGGGGAACAACAGAGAGTGTGTTTGGCACGGGCATTGGTAGGTCAGCCGGCACTTTTAATTGCAGATGAACCGACGGGTAATCTTGACCACGATACAGCTATGGAAATAGTAGATGTATTAAAACATATTCACCTAAGAGGAACGACGGTAATAATGGCTACTCATGCCCGAAGTATTGTCAATACTTTACAAAAGCGGGTAATTGTTCTTCGCAAAGGTTCTCTGGTTTTGGATAATCTTCAAGGAGGGTATTCGCCGTGATATTTAAAAACTTCTTCTATTTTTTTAAGGAAGCTTTTAAAAGCTTGTTTCGCAATAGTTGGATGAGCATAGCTTCTGTGGGAGTAGTGGCGGTAACTTTGTGTCTCTTGGGGACATTTGTTCTGGTTTATTTTAACGTAGGGGTTTTTGCGTTTGACATAAAAGACCAGGTCGAAATCTTAGTTTTTGTGGAGGATGAGATTACCCCACAGGATTTAAATCATCTGCGCATCAGAATGATTGAAATTCCGGAAGTAGAAGAGGTGCGATTTGTATCCCGAAGCGAAGCCTTAGAAGAAATGAAAGAAGGCTTTGGAGATAGAGCTTATCTTTTGGCTGGCTATGAGGAGGATGCTACTAATCCTTTGAGAGATTCTTTTAAGGTAAGAACGAGTATGCCGGAAAATGTTCCTAGCGTGGCATTAAGAATACAGGGGTTTTATGGGACAGGCTGGGTTGATTATGGGCAGGGTTTTGTGGAGAATCTTTTTAATATTACCCGGGGGGTAAGGACCGGGATTTTTATCTTCATGGTAGCTTTAGGCATAACGGCAATGTTTCTCATAGCTAATACTATAAAGTTAACTGTGTTTAGTCGTAGTGATGAAATAATGATTATGAAATATGTTGGTGCTACTAACTGGTTTATCCGTTGGCCTTTTCTTTTTGAAGGGGTGTTCCTTGGCTTGTTGGGGGCACTGCTTCCTTTGGCACTTCTTAGTTATGGTTATAATTTTATAGTAGCTTGGTTACAGCCACAGGTAGCATTTTTGTCTTTTATCTCGCCGCCGTTGGCGATGCAAGGGCTGATGTGGGTGCTGTTACCTGTTGGAGTAATTATTGGAGGTCTGGGAAGTATGTTTTCAACCCATAAGTTCTTAAAAGTTTAAACTAGCAAGGAGGATAAATGGTGATAATTAAAAAATGGCGTAGCACATTAATGAGTTTTTTGATTATACTTTTAATAGGGTTAATTTCTTTTCCCATCCTATCTTTACCGGAGGTTTTTGCTACTGAGCTGGATGAAAAGAGGGATGAGTTGCAAGATACAACCCGGGAGATAGACGAGGCTAAAGACGATATTAGAGGCGCTAAAAGTAGGGAACAAGAGCTGGAGTCGAAAATAGAATCTTTAGAAGAGGATATTGCTGCTATACAGCGAGAATTGACTGCCTTGTCGCAAAGAATTGAGCAAACAGAGACAGAAATTACGACAACTGAAGCTGAATTGCAAGAGGCAGAAGAAAAATTACGAAAACAGGAAGATTTTTTAGGCAATCGCCTGCGAGCCATACATGAAATGGGTGACATAAACTATCTGGAGGTAGTTTTTGAAGCTAGCAGTTTTGTTGAGTTTCTTTCCCGTTTTAACAACTTGCAGTTAATTGTTGAAGAGGATGTTCGTCTTTTGGAGGTTGTTCAGAGAGAGAGAGAAGAAATAGTCCGTAAAAAAGCAGAGCTAGAAGATAAAAAGAGCGACCTTTTGACTATGCGGCGTCAGACTTTGGAAAAAAAAGAGCAGGTGGAACAACAGGTATCTAGGAGAGAGAGACTTTTACAGGATATTAAAGTAGAAATAGAAAAGCAAGAGCGGATCGTTAAGCAGTTGGAAAAAGAATCCAAAGAAATTAGAGAAATGATTCGCAAGCTGGAAGAAGAAGCCCGGCGCCAGGCGGGACGAGGAGAAGTAGGTCAGTTACTCTGGCCTTTATCAGAATTTGGAAGAGGATGGATTACCTCTCCCTATGGTTTTAGGACGCATCCTATTTTTGGCAGAAGAACCTTTCATACAGGTGTAGATATTGGGATTCCTCGGAGTCGTTGGCCGGGTTCATCAAGCTTTAACGGTAACCCTGTATATATTCGAGCAGTTGCAGATGGGACAGCTTTTCTAGGTCGCTCAACGGGATTTGGGAACTATGTAGTAGTAGTTCATGGCAGTGGTCTTTCTACTATGTCTGCTCATGCTCATAGAATTTTAGTGACATCAGGGCAGGAGGTTCGCCGGGGGCAAGCTATAGCTATAGTTGGTTCTACTGGTTGGTCAACGGGACCTCATATTCACTTTGAAGTGTGGAAGAATAATAAACATCAGAATCCAATGGCGTTTTTTAGGTAGATCAAGAAGGTAAAAAGGCAAAGAGAGGAAGAGGTAAAAAGGGGAACGGGGTTAAGAGATTAATCTTTTAATCTTTTGATCTTTTCCCCTTTTGGCCTTTTAATCTCGTAAGGGGAAAGTTGGTGTAATTTTGAGAAATAAAAGTATAGTTATTTTTTTTGTTTTACTACTGGTTTCCACTAATCTTTTGACCTATTACTTCGCAGTGGGAGAAGATATTACTGGGTGGAGAGAAAGAATATTATTATTTTCTAGTAGAGAAGAATATAAGTTGCAGGAGGAAGTTCAGCAGGAAGAAAGAGAGCTGACTTTTTTTTACGAGGTTTTAGAAATCATTAAGAATAAGCATTTGGAAGAAATTGATTTTCAAAAGTTGGAAGAAGGAGCAGTGCGAGGGATGCTAGAAGCTTTAGGAGACCCCCAAACCACCTTCTTCACAGCAGAGGATATGGAAAATATGTTAATACACACCAAGGGGAGATACGAAGGTATAGGTGTAGCTATTGATAGCAGAGACGGATTTATTACTATTATTGCTCCCATAAAAGGAACTCCAGGCGAAAAAGTTGGTTTGCTTCCTGGAGATAAGATTGTAGAAGTAGATGGAAAGAACATTGTCGGCATGGATATAAATGAGGTCGTGAGAATGATTCGGGGACCAAAAGGAGAACCTGTTACTATAAAAGTACAGAGAGAAAGCACACAGGCACTCTTATCATATACTATTATCAGAGCAAGTATCGAATTGGAATCAGTTTTTCCCAAGATGTTGGCAGATAACATTGGGTATATACAGATAACTAACTTTAATAATGCTACTGGGGAAGATTTTGAGGAGGCTTTGATTCAATTGGAAAAAGAAAGCCTTGCAGGTTTGATTCTGGACTTACGTAATAATCCCGGGGGACTTCTTAGTGAAGCTATCAGGGTGTCCCAGGCTATTGTACCGGCTGGACCTATTACTCATGTGGTAGATGGGTCAGGCAATGTTTTAAAAACTTATTATTCTGAGCAGGAAAAGAAACCTTATCCTGTTGTTGTTTTGGTCAACGGTTTCAGTGCCAGTGCTTCGGAAATTCTGGCCGGAGCATTGCAGGATAGCCACGGGGCTCTATTAGTTGGCATAAGAACCTTTGGCAAAGCTACCGTTCAGACTTTGGATACTCTTTCCAATAACTTTGGTTTGCGTTATACTGTAGCCAGATACCTGACACCTCATGGTAGAAGTATTCATGAAGAAGGACTTTTGCCTGATTATCTGCTGGAAAAGGTGGAAAATGGTGATGATAATCAGTTGGAAAAGGCGATAGTTCTTGTATTGGATGCGATTAGTGAATAAAACATAAGTAACTACTTAGCTAAGCTGCTGCAGCAATACCACGTTCGCTGGATTTTATATGTGTATCGGTGCTCAAATCTTTCGGGCAGTTTAATAACTCCCTCGCTTCTCTCGGTCAGACATATTAAACTGCTAACCTCAAGATTTTCCGCTCCTTTTGATTAATAAAATCAATGCTCACTCTGGTATCTGCTGCAACAGCTTAGGCAACTTTGAGAATACTTTAAGGACAGAGTAATGGGCAAGAGGCTGAGTGGTTACGAATATGACAGAATAGAATGGTTAGGGGGATTTGTGTTGGAACTTTTCTTGAGTGTGGGAGAATTATTTTTAAAGACTTTCTTTTCAGTGCCTTTAAATATTTTATTCTGGATTATTCTTTTGGTTATCTATTTTCAGTATCGTCGTTTAGCGGCAACGGAAAAAAGATTATTTGGACGCTCACGTACGGAAGTTTTTCGTCAGGTTTTTAATTCGGTTATCTATGGTGCAGTGGCCGGGTTTGTTGCCAGCACTCTGCTTCTTTTTCTGGGAGTTTCTTTAACGGATTTGGGAATCTTATATATTTTGCCCTTGGCTTTTTTATTATTGCTATTTAAGATGAGGTTTCTTTGTTTTGCCTATGCCGGGGGACTGGTGGCTTTGCTTTCATCTCTGTTAAATCTTTTTCCTGTTGTAGGTTCACTGTTGGAAAACACATTTTTAGAAGGATTATTGTATATTCATGTACCGGGACTTCTTTCCTTGATAGCTGTTCTTCACCTTATTGAGAGTGTTCTTATTCGTTTTAGTGGGCATCTTAATCCCAGTCCTGTTTATCTTAAGACCCCGGAAGGGCAGATAGTGGGAGGTTTTAGTCTGCAGGTTTTCTGGCCATTGCCCCTAGTAGGTCTTATCTTAGCAGCTGCTTTGCAACTACCGGCTACAGGAGAAACTCTGGCCATGCCTGACTGGTGGCCTCTTTTGGGAATAGCAGATTTTCGTCTGGCGGAGGAAGGACTGGTTTTTATCATGTTGCCCTTGGTAGCTTGGTTAGGATATGGGGATATTGCTGTGAGCAGTTCCCCCCGGGAAAAGACACGCTTTTCTTCTCGTATCTTAGCTATTTACAGCCTTACCCTTATGGGGCTGGCTTTGTTAGCGACACACTTTTCATGGTTGATATTTCCTGCAGCTCTTTTTTCTCCTTTGGGACATGAGTTACTTATACGGCAGGGAAACCGTCGGGAATTTAACGGCAAATATTTATTTGCCCCGGCAGAAAAAGGGGTAAAGGTTTTAGCTGTTTTTCCTGGCACTCCGGCAGCCACCTTCCTAGAGTCGGGAGATATTATTCTTTCCATAACAGAAAAGGAAGTGAATGATATCCCCTCCTTATGGGCAGCTATATATGATTATTATCCCTTTGTTCATTTTGAAGTTTTAAAAACTGATGGTAGAATAGTGAAGAAAAATCCCTCTCTCCCCTCCCTTAATCAGAACAGCCTAGGAGCTATTCTGGTGCCTGAAAATCCATCCTCCTACGCCGAATTAAAATATTAGTTTAATGATAAAAAATGTATAAATGATTTATTAAAGCAAAAGCTTATAAAAGGACACTAAATTCGAATGTTTTAAAAGAGGTGGATATAAGTGGTAGTTAGCAGTAATATTACTGATCCCTTTGTACAGGTTTCTTCTGATATTAAAAGTATTAACGATAGTTTGAGTAAAAACCGTGGAAAATTAGAAAGCCATTTGTCACAATTGCAATTGGATTGTGGAAAAATTTTAGA
>CAZLTH010000014.1:16382-17592 GCA_964562355.1 uncultured Syntrophomonadaceae bacterium
ATTCCGGTAATGCAGGCAGAAGAAGATGACTTGACTTTACTAGAACAAAATTATAAACAACTTTTTTCTGGTTTAGATCAGAATTTAGCTCAGCAGCAGCAATCGCAGGGGAACCAAGGTGGACAAAGTGGGTTGGTTATGGAAATTCCTGACGGACAGGGTGTCTCGTTACCTGTCCTTTCTCCCCATCAGAATTTAGAGGATCTGGTAGGTGTTTGTAACGGGTTTTTAAAAGAAGCAGAAAAATATTATCGTCAGAATAGGATATACAGTGATGTTATTGCTAGTTTACAGGAGGGAGTTCGGGAAGAGGGGTATGATAACCCCGGTAATCACAGTGTGCCCCTACATTATGACCTTCATTAAGATAATGGAAAATGATGCCATGAATATAAGTCCCGGCTAAAGAAAAAATATAGACGGAGTATATTGCTCTAAATTCAGCAAAGGAGATGGTAGAGTGACTAACAAGGAAAGTATTATCGAAAAAATAGCCGGGAACAAAGCTAAAGAAGAGATTTCATCTCAGTTTGATCAGAACTACTATAACCAGCAATTGGCAGGGAAGCTTGTTCAGCAGCGACAGGGACAGCAGCAGACACAACTGGGAGCTCAAGGAGCTGACCAGTCAAGTAGTCAGCAGTACCAGTTGGAAGCTGGTCAGTTGGGGGGGCAGCAGCCTCAGATGCCTAGTCAGCAGGAACAGATGATGCAGTTTAACCCACAGCAGTTTCCGCAGCTCTTACACCAGCTAAGGAATCAGGCTCAACAACAGCAATGGCAAACAGACCAGCACCTGCAGCAGTCTTTGCAACAAGCTATGCAGGCACTTTCTCAGGCTCAGCAGTTAATTCGTTCTAACTTGGCTTTCAGCCAGTTAAACAGAGTTATTGATCAGTCAAGCCAACAGTTTCAAGGTGTAATGGGGCAGAGTCAGCAGGGATCATCAGGTGAGCAGCAACAAGGGCAGCAGACGCAACAGAGTGAACAACAGTCTCAAATGGGCGGTCAGCAACAGAGTGGCATGTGGGGGCAAGGGCAGCAACAGGCACAACAGGGTGGGCAAGAAGCCGGTCAAATGAGCGGTCAGCAATCTCCGGGAGGACAACAGTCTTATAGCCAGTTTTCTTCTCAGTTGCCGTAGTAACTTTACTCTCTCACTGTTTTTTCAACAATCCTCCTCTAAAGTTAGAGGAGGATTGTTTTTGCT
>CAZLTH010000015.1:0-17268 GCA_964562355.1 uncultured Syntrophomonadaceae bacterium
AGTCACTTAGTCACTTAGTCACTTATTAAATAAATACAAGTGGCAGTTTCCCGGGTAAACTTTACGGCTTAGGTCCAGCAGGTTTTCCCAGATAGTCACCGTGCGTTGCCGCCACGGCAGTTACCTTTTAAGATTATCTCCACAGCGTCGCCGCCTTGTGGGACTGGATTACCACTGAGCTCGTACTTTAATCCCCGGAAGACCTCTTGATAGAGCAGCCTAGGAGTTTTCCTCTATAACTCACTCTTTGCCCCTAGCCTCTTTTGCAGATATGGTTTCTTTCTGAAAATCAGACCTCTCCCATACCCACTCAAGGCAGGCTACACTGCACACAGCTTTTACCGCATACAGGTTTCACCCCAAGCCGTAATCTTTTAGTTCTTAGACTAATTCATCACTTGCTTGGGTCTCCACGGAAGCAGGGTCAACGCCTACATGCCTTTGTAGATCGCCCCATCTTCCTTAACTCCCAGCACCGACCCCCAACTGGGCGTCGGCAGCCAGCACCAGGAACTTCATCGGTGTGCCCTCAACGGATTTTTAGGCCCGTCTTCAAAGCAAGATGAGTTAACTAGAATACTGCGCCACTTGCAAAATCTTAACTACAAATTGATTATAACATATTTAGCAACAGTACTCAATCCTCGAAAATTTAAAAGCAATACGCATTCATATTTTTTTGAGCTAGAACATAAATAATTATTAGAAGTTGAAGGGTGGCGGTTTTTTTGGTACGACTGCTTAACGCATTAACCCTAAATTTCCTTATAGCTCTGGGAGTAGTACTAGGTGGAGTTCTTTGCGGTTCTCTTTCCAGTTTAATCACACAACAGCCGCCACTTCGTACTATGGTTGAGTTAGCAGAAAAACTTAAAATATGGGGTTTGGTTGCTGCTCTGGGAGGTACTTTCCCTGCCCTTAAAGCTCTTGAAATGGGTTTTCTTGACGGACAAATCGCAAGTGTTGTCAAACAGATTTTACTATTGTTAAGTGCTTTTTGGGGAGCACATGCCGGCTATTTAATTATCTTAAATTTAGTCGGAGGAGATTAATAAGGTGAAATACACAAAAGCTATTGTTTTTCTCATACTGGGATTTATTGTAGGAAGTATTGTAATTTTTCTTTTTTCTGCAACTAGGATGGAAGAGTTGTATCAGGAAAGAGAGCAATTGAAAGTAAAGGTTTTTGAAACAACAGAAAGATTAAGTAAACTGGAGGAAATGTGGGAATCCAAAGAAGAGCAAATAATAAAAGAAATAAAAATTGAATTAAAAACAGAAAAGAACACTTTTGCAGAACTTTCCCTCAAACAATCTGTACATGAGATTGTAAAAGATTTAGTAGGAGAAAAAGTAAAGGCTTTAAACCCCCTTATTTTAATTAACATGATTGAAGGGAGAATAATACAAGCTGATAATAAAAAATATCAGCTTGATTTAAAAGCAGTAACTATCAGTGAGATACTTTCTTTTTATATTAAAGCAAATCTTTTAGACGAAACAACAATCTAAAACAAGTAACTATTCAGATTGCATTCTCAACACCGAACCTTACTCCATTCACTCTGGTTAATTATAGTTTCTTGTTTGCAAATTTAAAGAGCAAAAGAGTTTTGACAAGAAGAGCATTTTCCATAAAATTCAGTACGATGATACTTTACCTTAGCGTTAATACACTTTTCTACCTGCTGGTTTATATCTTCAACTATTTCCAAAGAAACATCCAAAACAGCACCACATTCTGTGCAAACAAAATGATAATGATTGGAAGAATTGCCGTCAAAACGACTATAGCTGCTACCGTAGTTAAGCTCCCTTATCTCTCCCGTTTCTTTTAAAATACGCAAATTACGATAGACAGTCCCCAAGCTGATATTAGGTATTTCTTTCTTTACTTCTTCGTAGATCCAGTCAGCAGTAGGATGAGTTTGAGTATTTTTTAAAACAGCAAGAATTATTTTTTTCTGGCGTGTCATTCTGTAAAATTTAGTGTCGCAATCAGACATTCTGCATCCCCTCAAAATAAGAAATTGATTCAGGCTTCTTTCTCAGAAACAGCGTCCGAGATAATTTTTTGGATATCCATAAGAGTAATACCTAACCTATGTTCAGCCTCCAAAAAGTCTTTCACTAACAGATTTAAAGAGAGTACATTTCTCTTCTTCTCTATCTTCTCCCTCTCTTCAGAGGTTACTTCCTCTCCGGCCATATACTTCTCTTGTATCTTCTTGATGGAATCCTGGTAGTCAGTTAACATTTCCTTAGCCTGGCTGTCTTTTTCAACTGCTGCTTTACATTTTTTGTATACCTCGTATACCTCGCTCTCCTGCAGTGCCCTAGCCAATTGATGAGCCTTGTTATAAACGTCCACAGGTATATCTCCTCCTTTAATGGTAGGGGGACACATCTCCTTTTAAGAGGAGGTGTGTCCCCCCTTAATCAAACCTCTTGTCACCAAATTTTTACTGCATTTGTGCGACTTGGTTCAAAAAACTTTTTAGATTGATACAAGCATCTGATAAATTTTCAGCATCAATCACTGCTGCATAATTTTTTTTATTTTTTTTAGAATCTTTATAAAGCTTATCGTAATGATTTATACATAAATCTCTTACCGCATCTGCAATATTATTGCTTTGCAACATGAGTTGTAGCCTGTCAATATTTTCCTGACCCAACCGTCCGGAAAGGTGACTTAAAGCTTTTGTTGCCTTTTCATGCCAATCATTACTCTCAGAAATATATTCTTCCTGAATTCTTTTTACTCTCGTTTCTAAAGAGGCAATCAATAACACGTGATAGCCTGCTGCCATTTTTTCTACTAAAAACTTGGGCATAAAAACAGGACCAATTTTTTTGCCTTCACCTTCCACAAGTATATAAGGAGCGGTCTTATGTCTTTCCAGCTCTTCCCAGAGAAGGCTTTCGAAGTTTTTCTGACTACGTGGAGCACCTAAACCCAAACTACCAAAAACCGAACCTCTGTGCCTAGCCAAGCTTTCTAAATCAAGGGTATAGCAACCTTCTTCTTTTAAGGTATTTAAAATTTTTGTTTTGCCAACACCAGTTAGCCCGTGTATGGTTACGGTTACAGGCTGTAAGGAATAGTTATCTAAGGCCTGAAATAGAAAACGCCGGTATTTTTTATAGCCACCTGCCAACTGATAAGCAGGAATCTTCAGCAATTGTAGTATGCCAACTACAGCTTCACTTCTCATTCCTCCTCGCCAACAGTATATCACTGGAGTATTGTTTTGACAAATCTTTAGAATTTTTGTTATCAGCAAAGGAAGCTTGGGAGAAACAAACTCTACCCCTCGCAGACGAGCAGTTTCAGCCCCTTTTTCTTTATAAATAACTCCTAGTTCATGGCGTTCTGAATCATCAAACAGGGGAATATTGATAGCATGAGGAATCGATGCCTTTTGATATTCTACAGGGGAACGCACGTCAATAAAACAAACCTCTTTTTGTCTAGCCAAGGCTTCTTCAGGTGTAATTAAATGCCTCATCGTGTCCTTTTTTATATGTCAAATAACTCCTTCATCTTTGAAATCATCTATCCTGGCTTGATCAATGCCCAGTTCTGTTAGTATCTCCCTAGTGTGCTCTCCTAATTTAGGAGCTACTGTTTCTGGGATAGAAGGCGATGCAGAGGAGAACTTTATTGGAGAGCCTAAATGATGCGTTTTTTTCCCCTCTGAAACAGTGGTGGAAATCATTTGCCGCTCTTTAGCCTGCCGGAAAGAGAAATTTTCTCCAATTTCCAGTACTGGCTCACAACAGGCATCTTTGTCAGCAAATATATTTTCCCATTCTTTCCTTGTTTTTTGGGCAAAAATCTCTTGCAACTCTTCTTTCAGCTCTTCTTGGTTTAGTTCGTATTGCCTAGTTATTAATTCATTATTCCCCACAGTTTCACAAAATTCCTGCCAGAACTTTGGCTCAAGTGCAGCTAAGGACATATATTTATTATCTTTGCTTTTATAAATATTATAGCAGGCTAATTTACCATTTAAAATTGCCTTCCCCGGGTTAACCTTGCTGCCGGAAAAATGATCAGCAATTACTAATGGCAGCCAGCTCAAAAGTCCATCCAGCATAGAAATATCAACATATTGACCTTTACCTGTTTTTTCTCGATAATGAACTGCTGCCATAATAGCAAAAAGAGCCAACAACCCTCCTCCAATATCTGCCATTTGAACTCCTGGAATAACTGGCGGTCCGTCTTCAGAGCCGGTAATAGCTAGTATTCCTGCTAAAGCCAAGTAATTTAAATCATGCCCAGCTCGCAGCTTATATGAACCGCTCTGTCCATAACCGGTTATGGCACAGTATATAAGATCAGGTTTTATCTCCACAAGGTCAGTATAACCTAAATTTAATTTACTCATTACTCCTGGTCTGAAGCCTTCAAGCAGGATATCAGATTCTTGTACAAATTCCTTAAATATCTCTTTACCCTGGGAGCTTTTGAGATTTAAGGTCAAGCTTTTTTTACCTCTGTTTAACCTAGCAAAATAGTCTGAAACACCTCCCACTTCTCGCATCGGATCTCCGCTTGCCGGAGATTCTATTTTTATAACTTCTGCACCATAATCTGCCAACAATTGAGTGCAAAAAGGACCTGGTAAATGACGTGTTAAATCCAAGACTTTCAGACCTTCTAAAATTTGCTGCATAAAAAATAATTTGCCTCCTTTACCATAAGTTACTTTTTATCGTCGTTCCGGTGGGTGTAATGAGGTAAAAGAATAGGTGATACTCTGCTCCCTACATCTACACCTTCCCTTTCCAATGCTTTATGATAAGTAGCAACATGCTCTAAATTCAAACTGCCCTTATAGTAATCATCCAAGGTTGCTGCCGCATGGATACCTGCTCTGCGGCCAAAAACTAAAATATCCAAGAGAGAATTACCCATCAAACGATTCCGCCCATGGATACCTCCGGCACATTCTCCGGCCACATAAAGGTTTTTTACTTCCGTTTGTGCATTTTCGTTTATCAACAACCCGCCGTTCTGGTAATGAAGGGTGGGATAAATCAACATAGGATCTTTGGTGATATCAACTCCAAAACGATCAAACTGGCGATACATAGCTGGAAGTTCTGCCAAGATTGTGCCTTCGCCGTGAATCATGTCAATCATAGGAGAATCCAGCCAGACTGCTTGATGTCCGGCAGGTGTAGGGATACCGTTTTTTTTCTCAGCACACTCCCTGATAATAGCAGAAGATTCTATGTCTCGCGCCTCCAGATGATAAACAAATTGTTCTCCATGAATATTAATGGGTTCGGCACCCAGACCCCTTACTTTTTCAGTTACCAGTAGTCCCAAAATCTGCAAAGGATAAACCGCTCCCGTCGGATGATATTGAATTGTATCCATAAAGGCCAGTCTAGCTCCGGCCCTGTAGCCCATAACCAGGCCATCAGCTGTTGCGCCATAATGATTGGTGGTAGGAAATCCTTGGTAATGCAGGCGACCGGAACCACCTGTAGCCATGATAACTTTCTTGGCTCTTACAACAGCGTACTCCTCGGTTTCCATATTAAAGATAACAGCTCCGGCACAGGTCCCCTCACTATCCAAAAGAAGCTCTACAACAGAACAAAATTCTATTATCTCAATATTTTTATTTCTTACTTCATCTCTAAGCGTGCGCATAATTTCAGCACCTGTATAGTCACGTGCCGAATGCATCCGTTTACGTGAAGTGCCACCACCATGTGCCGTTTTCATGATACCATCTTTGTTTTTATCAAACATTGTTCCCAGATCTTCTAGCCACTTGACAATAGGTGGAGCATCGTTGGTTAAAGCTCGGACAAGTTCGGGCACATTTTTAAAATGTCCCCCTCCTATCACATCCAGATAATGAATAGCGGGAGAATCATTAGACTTATCTGCTGCCTGAATACCTCCTTGAGCCATCATTGTGTTGGCATCACCAAAGCGTAATTTGGTTACTACCAGAACATCTGCCCCGGTCGCATGAGCAGTTAATGCTGCTGCAGCTCCAGCGCCGCCGCCGCCAATAATCAGAACATCTACATCGTGAGTAATCTGCTTCAAATCTAGATCTATATTTTCCAAAATACTCCGGGCTTCTATTACATCAGCCAATTCATGAGGAACTCGATTGCCAGTATTAACACCTATTTTTAAAGAGCGCATACTGGCTTCAATATAATCAGGATGAAACTTTTGCAAAACATCCTCTTTTTGATCTGGAGTCATCCTTGGGAAAGGTTTACCTACTCTTTTTGGACGTGTTTCTTCAACTTTTTTTATAAGTTCTCTTAACTGGGGTGTATAAGCCATCGGTACGTACCTCCTATCAAAAAAAGATTATTCTATCTCCCTGTTGTTATATAACTGCTTTAATTCAGCTGTATCTTTCAACATTAGTTCATCCAGTTCCTGATTATATTTACCCTCTTCTATTTCTGCTACTCTATCCTTTAAATGGGGAGCAGATGGAGCAATATGCCGGGCGTAAAGCCTTCTAGCCAAAATACCTATATTATACTGTACCATCTGCGCCGGACAGCGAGTGGCACAGAGACCACACATCACACAGTCAAAAGATTCATCTGCGGCTCTCTGAATATCACCACGTATAGCATAATTAACATACTGCATAACATTTAAGTCCTGAGGGCATACCTTTGTACAGGAATTACAACCTACACAACGGTAACCCTCAGGATAAAACTCCATAATCTGAAAGCCTTCCGGTTTTAATTCATTTACATCATAAATTGCCTTTTGAGCCGGGAAGAAAGGGATTTGTGTAAGATACATTTCTGGCTCTACTTTGGTTTGACAAGCTAAGCCGACTTTTAACTCATAGTCTCCAGCAATTCTATATACTGTAGCACAGGCCCCACAAAAACCGGCCCGGCAGCCACACCCACGCACCAGACGATAACCCGCATATTCCATAGCATTCATAATAGTCAAAGCACCAGGAACTTCATATTTTTTACCCATAATATAAATGGTCGCCATTTCCACTTCCATAGCCATCTCTTCGCCTCCTTTTAAAAAAAATAATGATAAGTAAGTACCAACCCTTAGACAGGATAACAGGATATAACAGGATTTGAAGCGTAAGTAAGTACCAACCCTCGTCGTGTTTCGTTCCTACTTATTCACTTAGTCACTCAGTCACTTAGTCACTAACTTACAGCTCATATCGCTTACTACCTTCAATATAAAGGTCATTACCATAAATATCATTTATAATCGTAGCTGGAAAATCTTCTACTTCCATTTTCCGTATGGCTTCGGCTCCCAACTCCTCATAAGCAACAACTTCAGATTTTTTAATAGTCCTAGCCAAAAGGGCTGCTGCTCCTCCCACTGCAGCCATATAAACTGCTTTATTTTCCTGCAAAGCATCCTTAACCACTTGGCTTCTGTTACCCTTGCCGATAACAGCTTTTACCCCTTGTTTCAACATAGCAGGGGTATAGGCATCCATGCGACCACTGGTGGTAGGTCCGGCAGAACCGATTACCTGCCCTGGTTTTGCTGGCGTGGGTCCTACATAATAAATGACTTGCCCCTTAAACTCTACCGGCAAATCCTGACCACTATCAATTAGTTCAACCAGTCGTTTATGAGCAGCATCCCTAGCAGTATAAATAATACCTGTTATCAGCACGCTGTCGCCAGCTTTCAAATCCCTGACAGTTTCATCTGTCAGGGGAATGGTAATTCTTTTAGCTGTCATCACTTTCCCTCCCCTTGATTAAAATTAAATTTCCCTCTCTAAATGTCTGGCAGCATGACAGTTGATATTCACAGCTGCCGGCATGCTGGCAATATGACAGGGATAAGTTTCTATATGAACTGCTAAGGCCGTGTTTCTGCCACCAAAACCTTGGGGACCTATGCCTAGTTTATTGACTTTTCCCAATATTTCTTCTTCAATTTCTGCATAAAAAGAACTAGGATTAATTTCTCCTAAGGGGCGCAAAAGAGCCTTTTTAGCCAGATATGCTACTTTCTCAAAAGTTCCGCCGATACCTACTCCTACCACCAGAGGCGGACACGGATTTGCCCCGGCAGTTTTCACCTGCTGCACAACAAAGTCTATTATCCCCTGCCTGCCATCAGCAGGTTTCAGCATTTTGACAGCGCTCATATTTTCGCTGCCGCCACCTTTTGGTGCAATAGTCAGCTTAACCGCATCTCCAGGCACTATATCAATATGTATTACAGCCGGGGTATTATCTTTGGTATTTACACGTTCAATGGGATCACTTACTATGGACTTCCGCAAATATCCTTCTTGGTATCCCTGTCGCACTCCTTCATTGATAGCTGCTTTCAAATCACCTCCTACTAGGCTTACTTCCTGGCCTATATCTGCAAAAATAACAGCAAAGCCAGTATCCTGACACATAGGAACCTGTTCCTCACGAGCAATATTAGCATTTTCAATAAGCTGCTCCATAGCATCTTTACCTGCGGCAGATTCTTCTGTATCTAGGGCTTTTTTAAAAGCCCTCATGACATCTTCTCCTAGGTTGTAGTTGGCATCAATGCACATTTCTTTGATAACCTGCCGTATCTCATCTACCCTTACTTCACGCATACTTTCCCCTCCTTAATTGTAGGGGGACACATCTCCTTTAATGGTAGGGGGACACATCTCCTTTTAAGAGGAGGTGTGTCCCCCCTCTACCTGAGGAGGTGTGTCCCCCCTCTACCTATCCCTCTCCCTAAGTCCCCATCTGCTTATTATTTCTTCCTTCCCCAGCAAATTCCTGCCTAAAATAAAAAAATTATTATAATTTTTAGTATAATTCTAATAATTATATTACAGACTCTTCCTTAGTATTTCATTTACAACTTGGGGGTTGGCCTGCCCTTTCGTAGCTTTCATTACCTGCCCTACTAAAAACCCAAAAGCTTTTTCCTTTCCTTGGCGATATTCCTGGACAGGCTGAGGATTATTTAGAATAACCTCCTGCACTATATCTTCTAAAAGTGAAGTATCACTGATTTGTTTTAAACCTTTTTCTTCTACTATGGTGGCAGGTTTTTTGCCTGTGGTAAATGACTCTTTGAAAATATCTTTAGCTATTTTGCCGCTGATAACTCCTTTTTTCTGCAGAATAAGAAGCTCCGCCAAGTAATCAGGAGCAATTTTAAGGTTATCAACCTGCATATTATTGTCTTTTAACAACCTCAGTAATTCTCCCATAATCCAGTTAGCTACTACCTTGGCATCAGGGTATAGTTTAAGACATTCTTCAAAAAAATTGGCTAGCTGCTTGGAAGAAGTTATGACTCCCGCATCATACACAGAAAGATTTAACTCGGTAACGAATCTGTTTACACGAGCATCAGGAAGTTCTGGCATATTTCCTTCTATCCTGGCAACCCATTGGGAGGAAATCTCAACAGGGGGTAGGTCAGGATCAGGGAAATACCTGTAATCATGGGCCTCTTCTTTGCTGCGCATAGAAAAAGTCTGTTGTTTCGCTTCATCAAACCTGCGCGTCTCCTGGGTTATTTCTTTACCAGCAGTAACCTCTTTTATTTGACGTTCAACTTCATACTCTAGAGCTCTTTCGATAGCTTTAAAAGAGTTCATGTTTTTTAGTTCAATTCTTGTGCCAAATTCTTTACTGCCGAGTGGTCGAATAGATATATTGGCATCGCAGCGCAAACTTCCTTCTTCCATTTTGCAATCGGAAACTTCCGTATACTCTAAGTATCTTTTTAACTTTTCTAAATAAAGTTTGGCTTCCTGTGGTGAACGCATATCGGGTTCGGAAACAATTTCAATTAATGGCACTCCAGTTCGGTTGTAATCTACAAAAGAATGCTGACCATCTTCACCATGCACCAGTTTGCCGGCATCTTCTTCTAGGTGAATACGAGTAATACCTATTATCTTTTTTTCTCCGTCTATCTCTATCTCCAGATGACCGTTTTCAGCCAACGGCAAATCATATTGTGAAATCTGGTAAGCTTTCGGCAAATCAGGATAGAAATAATTCTTCCGATCAAACTTACTATAAGAAGCAAGAGAGCAGTTAAGAGCCAAAGCAGCTTTTATCGCTCTGTTTACTACTTCTTCATTAAGTACCGGTAAAACTCCAGGTTGCCCTAGGCATACAGGGCAGACATTGCTGTTAGGCTCAGAACCAAAGCTTGTAGAGCAAGCACAAAAAATTTTACTTGCAGTCGAAAGTTCAAGATGAACTTCTAAGCCAATAACAGTTTCATATTTTGACATAATCAAACAATGCCTCCTTTATTTTGTTCGTAAGCATAACTTAACTGTAATACTTTTTCTTCGCTAAAAGATGGACCTATTATTTGCAGACCAACTGGTAGCCTTTCGCTGTAACCACAGGGTAAAGAGATCGCCGGAAGTCCGGCTAGGTTTACTGGTATGGTGCAAATATCATTTAAGTACATAGTGAGAGGATCCAGAGTTTTTTCCCCCATTTTAAAAGCAGCGGTAGGGGTGGTTGGGGTAACCAGCAGGTCACACTTGGCAAAGGCTTTATCAAAGTCTTCTTTTATTAGCGTTCTCACTTTTAAAGCTTTTAAATAGTAAGCATCATAATAGCCAGAACTTAAAGCATAGGTACCCAGCATGATTCTTCTTTTTACTTCCGTGCCAAATCCTTGACTTCTGGTTTTCTGCAAAGAGTCCCATAAGTCTTCCCCTTCTAAATGAAGACCATATCTAACACCGTCATAACGAGCTAAATTTGATGATGCTTCTGCTGGAGCAATGAGATAATAAGTTGGCAGAGCATATTCCGTATGCGGTAAAGAAACCTCTTGTAGTTCTACCCCTAGATTTTTTTCCATCACCTGTAAAGCCTTAATTACCAGTTTTTTAATTTCCGGGTCAATCCCTAAAGACATATATTCTTTCGGGATGCCTACTTTTAGACCCTTGGTTTCTTTCTGCAAACAATCTAGATAATCAGGCACTTTAGTTTTCAGGGAAGTAGAGTCATGTGCATCATGCCCACAGATACTGTTCATAACCAAGGCGCAATCCCTTACATCTCTAGTCAATGGTCCTATCTGGTCCAGAGAAGAGGCAAAAGCTATTAAACCGTAACGTGATACCAACCCATACGTAGGCTTCATAGCCACTATGCCACAATAAGATGCTGGCTGACGAATAGATCCGCCAGTGTCAGAACCAAGTGCAAAAGCTGCCTCAAACGCAGCGACAGCAGCGGCAGAACCACCACTGGAACCGCCCGGAACTCTTTCTTTATCCCACGGATTATGAGTTGGAAAAAAAGCTGAGTTTTCTGTAGAAGAACCCATAGCAAACTCGTCCATATTAGTTTTACCCAGAAGGATAGCACCATCAGCAGCAAGTTTTTCTACAACAGTAGCATTATAAAAAGGTACATAGTTTTCCAGTATTTTTGAAGAACAAGTTGTTGCTATTCCCTTGGTACAAAGGTTATCTTTTAAAGCCATCGGTATCCCGTGTAATGGCTTATCTGTCTCAGAAATAAGATTATCTAACTTCTTAGCCTCTTCCCCCGCTGGCTTGTCTGTTACAGTTACATAAGCCTTAATTTCGCTATCCTTTTTGCTGATATTTTCCAAATAAGAATCAACAAGTTCTGTCACTTTTATTTCTTTTTGCCTTATTTTTTCTCTAGCCTCAAAAACAGTTAATTTCGTTAACAAATTATCTAAACCCCTTTCCTCGTACTCTATGTTACCAGTTGGCAGTTATCAGTGTTGTATAGCACGTTGGAAAACCCATCAACTGTCAACTGTAAACTGTCAACTGTAAACCGTCAAACGTATTCCAGTAGCTAATTCCCGTTGACTAACGCTTACCAACAAATGTTAGTTTTCGATCTACATTAATCTATCCCTGGTATTGCCAAAACCCTGAAATGTCTACCTGCTTTATCAGGAGCGATCTCTAAGGCTGCTTCGCTTATATCTTGTTTAACTACAAAATCATCACGAAATACATTTTTCAGCGGCAAAACATGTGCTGTCGGCTTTACTGATGTTGTATCTAATTCAGCTAGCTTATCTACATAATCTAAAATAGCACTCAATTCCTGTGAAAACTTTTCTTTGTCTTCTTCCTCAAAAGAAAGGAAAGATAACTTAGCCACATACTCCACATCTTTGACAGTTATTTTCACGACTTCTACATCTCCTTTCGGTATATACTTAACAAGGTAAGATAATCATATTTTTTCAGCTATAAATCTTTTAGAAATTAAAAAGCTAATCCATGTTCATCCGTGTCTATCAGTGGTTCGTTGCCTTGTTACCTTGTGATATTCTCGTATAAAGAATAATACAAGCTAGTTAGCTTCGGTGGTATAAATCTAAAAAATCTTCTTGTGTAATAACAGGTATTCCTAATTTTTTAGCTTTATCTAGCTTGCTACCGCCTTTTTCTCCCAGCAGTAAATAATCTGTTTTTTTGCTAACCTGAGCAGCAACACTGCCTCCTGCTTCTTCAATTAAAGAAGTTGCCTCTTGCCTTGTCATATTACTTAATGTCCCTGTCAAGACAAATGTTTTACCTGCAAGAGTACTTTCCTTCTCCGCTACAGGCTGTTCCTCCTTCATATTGACCCCGGCTCTTTGCAATTTTTCGATTATGCTTTGCACATTAACTTGCTTGAAAAATGCCTGCACATTTTCAACTATCTTGGGACCGATTTCAGGAATATTTGATAGCTCTTCTGGGGAAGCTTGGGAAATTGCCGCCAGATTATGGTATTGCCTGGCTAGTACACGGGCTGTCTGGACGCCAACAAGCCTGATACCAAAACCATATAGAAGACGACTTAAAGGCTGTTTCTTGCTCTTGTCGATAGCAGCCAGCAGATTAGCCACTGATTTTTCTGCCGTGCGCTCCATACTTAACAGTCCATCCGCTGTCAAATAATAAATATCTGCCAAGGCTTCTACTTGCCCGGAATTTAAAAGCTGTTCGACTGTTGCCGGTCCTAACCCCTCTATATCCATGGCGCTGCGAGATGCGAAATGAACCAACCGCTCAAGTTTTTGAGCGGGGCAGAGCGGATTTATACACCTGCGAGCTGCTTCACCCTCCTGTCTATGCAGAGTCGTTGCACAGGAAGGGCATTTATCCGGCATCATAAAGTCTTTTTCCTTGCCAGTTCTTTTTTCTTTTAGGACCTGGATTATTTCTGGAATAATGTCCCCTGCTTTATGAATTGAGCAAAAGTCGCCAATTTTAATATCTTTGTCTTTTATATAATCCTCATTATGTAAAGTAGCTTTTTTAACCACCGAACCGGCTAACTGAAGCGGCTGTAAATGAGCTAGGGGTGTTATAACTCCGGTGCGACCAACCTGAACTGTGATATTCTCTATTTTTGTAATTCCTGTTTCTGCCGGAAACTTATAAGCTATCGCCCAGCGAGGACTCCTAGCAGTACTGCCTAAAATATTTCTTAAATTTAACTCATCTACCTTAACTACCAGCCCATCTATATCATATGGCAAATCAAGACGCTTCTCCTGCCATAACAAACAATGGTCTATCACTTCCTCAATATTTTGACACAACTTAACTGTATTGTCTACCTTAAAGCCAAGTTTTTTCAAGTAATCAAAGAGCTTTTTGTGGCTATTTAGATTTATGGGGAAATCGCTAGCGCCATAAATATGGATATCCAGAGGTCTGGAAGCTGCCACTGTAGAATCCAACTGGCGGAGAGATCCTGCTGCCGCATTGCGTGGATTGGCTAAAGGGATTTCACCCCTTTCTACTCTTCTCTTATTTAAATCTAAAAAATCCTGCCGGGGAATAAAAACCTCTCCCCTTACTTCTATGCTAACTTTTTCCTCTAGAGTTAAGGGGATACTCCGGATAGTCCTTAAATTATGTGTTATATCTTCACCCACAAGACCGTCTCCACGGGTAGACCCCTGTTGTAGAATTCCTTCTAGGTAGGTAAGAGAAACAGCCAAACCATCTACTTTTAATTCCACCACATACGAGGGTGAGGTGTTCTTTCCCAAGATTTTGCGAACTCGCCTATCAAAATCTTTTAAACTTTTAGTGTCAAAAGCTTTATCCAGGCTTAATAGCGGCACTTTATGCAAAACAGGTTTAAAAGCATCTAAAGCCTTTCCCCCCACTTTTTCTGTCGGAGAATCAGGCAATTTATAGGCAGGATATTTTTTTTCTAAAGAAAGCAATTCTTGCACAAAAGCATCGTAGGTAGCGTCAGGTATTTCAGGGTTATCCCGTACATGGTAATAATAATTGTGCTCTTCAATAATATTTTTCAGTTCTGTCATGCGTTTTACTATTTTGTTATGCTCCATATCGAATCACTCTCATTTTACTCCTTCTTTTAGCCAGGTTTAATGGGAGCATACCTAGCCATAATCTTTTTTTCTCCTTCCTGTGGAAAAAAAACAGTCAGAACCTTGTCATCATCTAATTTCTTCACCTCTCTGATAATACCTTTCCCCCATTTACCATGAAAAATGTTTTGATTAACTTGCCACAAGTCTTGAGAAAATTGTTCTATTGGTTCTATCTTTTCGGTTACAGGTCTATCTTCAGTGACAATAGGAGAAACCTTTTCTGTTATTGCCATATGGCTATTTATGGAGAAAGCATTGGAGGAAATAATTAAATCAGGTGATATTTCCTGCATAAACCTAGAAGGAACTGTAAATATTTTCTCCTTATAGTTTCTCCTTTTTTTTGCCCAGGTTAAATATAGTTTTTCTTTCGCTCGTGTAATACCAACATAGCAAAGACGTCTTTCTTCCTCTATATCGTCATCTTCCAGAGACCGAGCATGAGGAAGGAGTTTTTCTTCCATACCAGCCATAAAGACAGCTGAGAACTCCAGACCTTTTGCACTATGTAAAGTCATTAAAACTACTGGTAAACCATCATCCGGCAAAGTGTCAATATCTGCTACTAGAGATATTCTGTCTAAAAAAGATACTAGCCTGTCTTCCGGTAATCCGGGATACCTACTGTCAAACTCGCCGGCTACAGATAAATATTCCATTAAATTATCTACTCTGCTTAATGATTCTTCCGACCCTTCCTCTTTTAGTTTTTCCACATATTCAGTTGCATTTAAAATATTTTCTACCAGTTCTTTAATCGATAAACTTTTTTTCAGATCATCCAAACTACCTATTAGGTCAAGAAAGGACTTTAGTTTTCTCCCTGCAGCAACACCAGTAAAGAGACTAGGGGAATTATTTTGCAACACGGTTAAAAAAGGATTTCCAGAGTTGCTCGCTACCTCCGCTATTTTTTGCAAAGTTTTGTCTCCAATTCCTCTACGAGGAACATTTATTATTCTTTTTAAGCTTAAATCATCGCGGTAATTAGCTAGTATTTTCAAATAAGCGGTGATATCTTTGATTTCTTTACGGTCATAAAATTTTAAAGAGCCAATAATAGTATAAGCAATGCCTTCTCGCAAAAAGACTTCTTCTAAAACCCTAGATTGAGCATTGACACGATACAGCACCGCAATTTGCGGATAATCAAAGCGTATTTTTTGAATTTCCCGTGCTATAAAACGAGCTTCTTCCCACTCATCTTCTCCGTCGTATAGATATATCTTATCCCCCGCCGGGTTGCGAGTCCAGAGCTCTTTATCTTTACGATATACATTATTCCTAACAATATTACCGGCAGCTTTTAAAATATTACCACAAGAACGATAGTTTTCCTCTAGCTTTATTAATACAGCTTCTGGAAAATCTTTTTCAAATTCCAGTATATTTCTGATATCTGCGCCCCGAAAACGGTAAATAGACTGATCATCATCCCCTACCACGCAAATATTTTTCCACTGTGCCACTAAAAGAGTTACCATTAGATACTGAACATAATTCGTATCTTGATATTCATCTACCAAGACATATTTAAAGCGCTGCTGGTATTCTTGTAAAACTTCCGGATATTTGCGAAATAAAACTACACATAACAACAATAAATCATCAAAGTCAAGGCAGGAGGACGTTTTTTTCTTCTTTTCATACATCAAAAAAACTTCCTGTACTTTATTTTCGAAATAACTGGTGGGTATATATTTTTCAGCACTAATCAATTCATTTTTTGCATTGCTGATAGTTTTCAAAATAGCCTGGGGAGAAAAGCGCTTTATATCCATATTCAGTTCTTTCATGCATTCTTTCACCAAACTGAGTTGTTCTTTGGAGTCTAAAATATTGAAACTTCTGTCCAAACCCAGCTTAGTAGCATGCTTGCGTAAAATCCTTACCCCGGTGGCATGAAAGGTGTGCACCCACATTCCTTGTCCATACTGTACTATTTTGGAGACTCTTTGTCTCATTTCTTCTGCTGCTTTGTTAGTAAAGGTAAGGGCTAAAATTTCCCAGGGAGAGGCTTTGCCTTCTGCAAGAATATGAGCAATACGGTGCGCCAAAACCCTCGTTTTGCCACTACCCGCCCCTGCCAAAATCAATAATGCTCCTTCCGTATGTAAAACAGCTTTTTTCTGCCTATCATTTAAGTCTTTGAGCAAATCTGTCAATCATTTCTCCCCCTTCACGGCGAAGAGGTAAAAAGACGAAAAGATAAAAAGGGGTGACGGGGTAACTAACCCCATCTCTTCATCTCTTCCCCTCTTCATCTCTTCGTCTCTTCATCTTCATCAAGCCTATCCAAAATCAACCTGTATCCTCCCATACCATAATTTAAAAATCGTTTTACACGACTTATAGTAGCTGTGCTAGCACCTGTTTTTTTTTCAATAGTATTGTAGGTTTGTCCTTCTTTAAGCATGGTAGCCACCTCAAAGCGCTGTGCCAAGGCCACTAACTCATTTATCGTACAGAGGTCTTCAAAAAAAGCATAACAC
The DNA here is from genome assembly GCA_964562355.1 of uncultured Syntrophomonadaceae bacterium. GTDB lineage: Bacteria > Bacillota > Dethiobacteria > PWVN01 > PWVN01 > CAZLTH01. The sequence continues at coordinate 16,888 of CAZLTH010000015.1, forward strand.
TCCTCCCCTTTTTCCAAAGATAAAACTCCTTGAAAAAGACGATCCATCGCAGGGCTTTTGAAACTAGCTTCCGCCATTATTTACTTCTCCTTTCCCCCTTCGCCTAGGGCAACTGCCAATAAGTAATCCCCATCATGTTTGTTAATCCTCTTACTCATCGTATTAACCTGCTTACTCATTTACAGCCGTAGAGCCTGCCACGTTCGACTACGCTCAGTGCAGGCTCTGAGCGCAGTCGAATGGGCTGACCCAGTCACTACCCAAACCCTCGTCATACCTCGTCCTTACTCAGTCACTCAGTCACTTAGTCACTTAGTCACTCCTCCTAGCGAACCTGACCTTCCCCATAAATAATTAACTTTGTAGAAGTCAGTGCTTCCA
>CAZLTH010000016.1:0-17032 GCA_964562355.1 uncultured Syntrophomonadaceae bacterium
AGCCATCATCGCTGGTATGGATATGATTCCCGCAAAAATGAAAACTAAATAGGGGGCAAGTTCTGGTGACTCTAATAGAGCAAAAAAGCCTAAATCACCCATGAAATAGTTGAGGGCAAAGAACAGGAGAGGTAGAAAGGTAACCATCACCGTATTCAGCAAAAACATGGGCTGCTTTGTGATGACTAAAATATGTCTTTTGATTAGCTGAAAAGCCTTGCCTTGCTTTTTATAATAAATATTGCCTATTGTAGCCAAGCTGGCCTAGTTAAAGCCAAGTAATGAATGGTTGTAAAAAGTTTTTGCTGTAGCTCGCAAAGCAAAAATAAAAACTATATTAAGTCCCACAAAAAGCAGGGTTTCTCGCCAAAACCCCAAAATCATTTTAGTTAGCCAAATGCTTGGAGGGAAAGCACTGCCTAGAAGGTGTAATAAAGCATCATCCCCTAAAAGCAGTTCTTGTATATTAGCCGGATCGCTTGCCAGGCGGGCTAAAGCGACCTGAAAAACTAGAATCATGACCAGTAATACCAGGTTCCCAAATATAGTCAGGAGATTTCTTCTCTTGCTATTGCTTATTACCCTCATCCAGGGCAAAATCAACAAGCTTGAAATTACGAGTGGCATCAGCGGCGCCAGCAAAACTGCCAGCAGACTGGCAACAATCAGCGAAAAACTTAAGCCGGTTTCCAGAACATAAATAACCACGGCGGGAGCAAAGACGAGGCAGGTAATTGCCAACAAAATAACATAGAGAACACTTAATTTGGAAAACAGAATTATATCTGCGCTAAGAGGTAAAGCAATCAGAAACTTGGTATCCTTAGCGTAAAAAAACACTGAAACCACGGTAGGAAGTGCCAGGAAAAACATGAAAAAAGCAGAGGTTATATACATAGCGGTTATTACCAGTTCAGGATGTCCGGTCAAAGCAAAAAGATTGTAAAGAGCAGTAGATACTTCGATTACAGGGATTAAAAGCAAGGCAAATAGTAGCAGAAGCAGTGCTTTGCCCAGAAAGGCTGTTTTTAACTTTAATTTGTCTAATCCTAGACCACTTATGCGTAGGCCACTTTGAGATGAGTTTACGAACTCCTTGATCTGAATTTTGACTAATGCTTTTAGTTTATTCATTGGCTGTCATCTCCAAAAAGATTTCTTCCAGATTTCCACTAGAGTTTTCTTTGATTTTGGCTACCGTATCACAGGCAATCAATTTCCCCACATGAATGATACCAATCCGGTCGCAGAGCCCTTCTACTACTGCCAGCACATGGGAGGAGAAGAAGACAGTGCCACCACGGTCACAATGATCTCGCATAATATCTTTCAAAAGCTTAGCTGAGTGAGGATCTAAACCAGTCAATGGCTCATCCAGAATAAATATTTTGGGGGTCGGCAAAAGTGCTCCTGTAATCAACAGTTTTTGTTTCATGCCGTGGGAATAGGAATTGACTGTCTGGGTGAGATTATCATAAATATTAAAGGTGCCAGCAAATTCCTCAATCTTCTTTTTTCTCTCCCTTACCGAAACCTCATACATGTCAGCAATAAAATTCAGGTAATCAATACCAGTAATGGCACTGAAGATCTCTGGATGATCAGGCACATAAGTAAAGTTCATTTTAGCTGCGACAGGCGACTTTTTAAGATCAATGCCATTAACAGTTATCTTGCCAGCCGTAGGAGCGAGCACCCCGGTAATCATTTTGATAGTTGTCGTTTTCCCCGCACCGTTTGGACCTAAAAACCCAAAAATTTCTCCTTGCTTAATTGTCATCGAAAGATTCTTCACAGCGTTTTTCGTGCCATCATAAGATTTGGTTAAGTTTTTTAATACGATCAAAATTATCCCTCCTTAAAACTCTCTTTGTTTCCAAATAAAGTATCCTCCTAGGTAGAACAAACACGCTACTAGTAAAAGAGTCAGCAGTAAAATAGTGGGGTTTTCTCCATAGATCCAGTAATCCACAGCACTCATCTGGCGAAAGATAGAAAAAGAAGCAGTTGCCCTAAAGTAGCCAGGGACAGAAGCTGCCCCCCAGAACAAAGTAGCTGTAACTCCTGCTTTGATGGAATCAGCAAGCAAAGCGGAAAAGATAATAGTCCCCATGTAGATAACTACCCCGCCAGCAAAGGTAATGGTTACAGACATCAGCAAAGACGGTATATTAAAAGTGAAACCTTTTAGTATTGAAGTTAAGATTAAAACGAAAGTTGAGCCAAAGACACAGACTGCCAGCAAAAAAATCCCAGCTGTGATTTTGCTGGTAAATATCTTCTGGCGTGTAATAGGTTTGCTGAGCAGAAAGACGGCAGTACCGTAGGCAGCTTCTCCGGCAAGAGGGCTCATTCCTAAAACTATCGCCGTAACAGTAATAAACTGTACGAGATTTTTTGCCGTCCACTGACTCCAGAGATAGTTGTCATAGCTACTCCACATATTTCTAACTATATCTTTTGACATATCATGAAAAAAAGGAAGAGACGCCCCGGCTATACTGAAAAGCAAGAAGAAAATGATAAGTTTAATGCGATTCTCCCGGATTTCTTTCTTAAAAAGAGCAAAATTAATCATTTTTTATCTTCTCCTTCCATGTAACGCAGGAATATATCTTCAAGATTACTGCCTATCATCTCTAGGGTATAATGTGGAAAGCTAGCACAAGTTTGCCATATTTCTTCTAAATTACTGGAAACAACAATCCTGAAAGCTTTTCCTTCTTGCTTTACTTCTTTAATCCCAGGCAAGTCAAAAAAATCACTGGGTGGTTCTTTTTGAAAAACCACTCGTATTTCTTTTTCTTGTGTTTTTAGTTCATCAAGTGAGCACTCACGCAAGAGTTCTCCCCGGCGAATTAAACCTACCCGGTCTGCTATGCGTTCCACTTCATCGAGCTGGTGAGAAGAGATTAAAACTGTGTTTCCTTCAGCAACTATTTCTTCCAGTATGACATTGAAAAAAAGTTTTCTTTTGATGGGGTCAAAGCCAGTAGTAGGCTCATCAAGAATTAATAATTCTGGTCGGGGAGCTAGGGCTAAAAGTAAAGCTAATTGATTTTTCATTCCTTGAGAGAATTCGTATACTTTTTGCTCAGTGGGCAGTTCGAAAATTTCCAGGTAATTTTTTACTAGGCGATCATCCCATTGAGGATAGAAGCCACGGCAGAAATCCAGCAGGTGTTTTGCGGTCATATAACCATAAAAGCGTGGCTCTTCGCTTAGGTATCCCGTTTTTTGACGTATTTGTAACCCTTCTGCTAAAATATCCAGCCCCAAACATTTTCCGCCACCTGAGGAAGGTTTTTTAAGACCCATGAGTATTTTTAAAATAGTGGTCTTTCCTGCCCCGTTAGGACCTAAAAGAGCATAAACACTACCCTTTGGAATTTCTATATTGATGCTTCTAAGTATTTCTTTCTTTCGTATAGTTTTGCTTAAATCCCAGGTCTGTACTGCTAAATCCATCACTGTCTTTCCTCCTTTTTTGTTACTTGTAATCGCTCTTTCCAGGCTTGCAATCGTTCTTCCCAGATAACAGCGAGTTGCTCGCTTGACACTTTTAAACTATATGCTTCAACTAAAAGTTTATCAATGGAGCTTTTTAGTTGCATCAGGCGTTCTTTCTCTTCCAACAAAGGATTTCTGTTAGCGACAAAAGTACCGCGCCCTCGTTCAGCTAGCAGCAACCCCTCGCGCTCTAAATCATTGTAAGCTCTAGCAACAGTATTAGGATTAACTGCCAGGGTAGATGCCAGTTCTCGTACCGAAGGCATCTGGTCACCCGGACGTAAGGCTCCGCCTGCTACTGCTGTTTTAACCTGTTCTTTAAGCTGCAGATACATAGGTGTACCATTATGCGAGTCGAGGTGAAACCAGCTTTTCAAAATACTGCCCCCTTTTAGGAAATATTTTTTGAAATTGTATTGATGTATTAATACACCATGAGTGTATCACCCTTCTTTTCTTCTGTCAAGGAATCTAAAAATTTTTTGTGTTTAATCTGTGATAATGTCACCTTGTTAATTATTCTGATAAAATGTCACCCTGAAGAATGGGGTAAAGTATCTTATGTCGCAAAAGAGCTATTGCAATATGAATAGCTATATAATAAAATTATAATTACTCACTCACAAAAACTGTTAAATATTAGAACCATGAATATTGTAGACTTAGAAACACTAACCAAAATTATTTTAGATACAAAAAGGGACACACCTCCTCTAAAAGTGAGATATGTCTCTTAACACTATATCCGTGTTAATCCGTGTCTATCCCTGCCGCCTCAAGTTTTATTTTGCCGCAGGCAAGCGTGGGTTAAAAAAGCTGGTTGCTTGAGTGATTGGATTATTTATAGAAAAGGAGAGAAACTCTTGTTGACTAAAAAAATTGGTTTTATTGGAGCAGGATTAATGGGAGGAGCCTTGCTTGAGGGAATTATAAATAAAGAAATAACAGTTCCTGAAAATATCAATATCTTTGATAAAAACAAAATAAGAATGCAGAATTTAAAAGACATCTTGAAAATCCAGACTTATCCCACTGTTAGGGAGCTGGTACTTAACAGTGAAATTATTTTTTTAGCAATCAAACCACAGGATTTTGAACAGGTTTTATTGGAATTGCAAATTTATTTGCAGTCAGAAAAGCACATTCTGGTATCTATTGTAACAGGAATATCTACTGACTACATGAAAAAATATTTACCTGCAGAAATCCCCCTTATTAGGATGGTTCCCAACACACCTTGTCTTGTCGAAGAAGGAGTTGTAGCCCTTACTGCAACACAGGAAACGACACCAGAAGATTTGCAGATTGTGAAAGACCTTGTTGATTTCATGGGTATGTTGATTATTGTTGAGGAAAAGGACTTGAATGCTATAACAGGATTAAGTGGGAGTGGTCCGGGTTTTGTTTATAAAATAATTGAAGCTCTTGCAGACGGTGGGGTAGCAGCCGGCTTGCCCAAAGCACTGGCTTTGAAACTGGCAAGTCAAACGGTTTATGGAACTGCTAAAATGGTGTTAACAACAGGTAAACATCCGGCAGAATTAAAAGACATGGTTACTTCTCCCGGAGGAACAACTATAACCGGAATTTTGGAGATGGAAAAAGAAAAAGTTCCTTATGGTTTAAGTAGAGCTGTTCTTGCTGCAGCACAAAAAGCAGCAGAATTAGGAAAATAAAGGAGATCAAAAGCTATGTGTCGCCGAGATTTAAAAAATATCAACAGAATAGTGGTTAAAGTGGGAACAAGAGTTTTAACCTATCCAAATGGGAAACTTAATTTAACTTATATGGAGAAGCTGGTCAGACAAATAGCCGACTTGCAAAATCAGGGGAAAGAGGTACTATTAGTTTCTTCTGGTGCAGTTGGGGCAGGTATCGGGCGTCTTAATCTTCCTACAAGACCAACTGCTTTGCCTGAAAAGCAGGCTGTAGCAGCGGTTGGTCAAGGATACCTTATGCAATTTTATGAAAAATTTTTTTCTGAATATGGTTATACTGTGGCCCAGGTTCTTTTAACTAGGGAAGACTTACGAGAGAGAAAAAGATACTTAAACTCTAGAAATACTTTACTAATGCTTTTAAAGTATAATGTTATTCCTATAATTAACGAAAATGATACTGTTGCTGTAGAAGAAATCGAGTTCGGCGATAACGATACTTTATCTGCCTTGGTAGCCAGCTTTGTCGAAGCAGATCTTTTGGTGATCTTGTCGACCGTTAAGGGTTTATTTACTGGGGATCCCAACAGCCAAAATAGAAAAGGTAATGATATTGATTTTATTAGTTACATACCAGAACTAACCCGAGAAATCATGAGCAAGGCTTCAGATACCTCAGACACTTTGGGGACAGGTGGCATGGTTACCAAACTTCAGGCAGCAAACGTAGCTGTTGATTCTGGAGTACCCGTAATAGTTGCCAACGGAAAAGTTGAAAATATTCTTAGCCTAATCATAGAGGGGAAGGATGTAGGCACCTATATTGCCGCCAGAAAGGTTGCTTTGCCTTTGCGTAAAAGATGGCTAGCTTATGGTCCACTTTCTCAGGGCTCAATTACTATTGATGCTGGTGCCAGTAAGGCCATCATTAATGATGGCAAAAGTTTATTGCCTGCAGGCATTCTTTATATCAATGGAAGTTTTAACAAGGGAGAAATGGTTAAAATTGAAGATGCAGAAAATAATCTTATCGGTCGTGGACTAACCAATTATAATTCTGCTGACTTAAATAAAATCAAGGGATTGCAAAGTGGAGTTACTACCAACGTCCTAGGATATTGTGCTAAAGCAGAAGTTGTGCATAGGGATAAACTTGTACTTAATAGGCAGTTATCCCCGGCGAGGCAACATAATCGTATTTTAACGTGATTGTATTGTCAAAGACCAACAACCTACGTTTTACCAGTTACCAGTTACCAGTTATCGGTTATCGGTTATCGGTTATCGGGAGCTGGAGAGTCTTCTGAGAACCTTGAACCCTGAACCCTGAACCCGTTTTCCCTGAACCATAAACCATAAACCATGAAGAGGAGGGATACAAGAATATGCGGAGGACAAAAATCGTTTGTACTATCGGACCGGCAAGTGAAAGCCCTGCCATGTTGAAAAAACTTTTAGACGCAGGTATGGATGTAGTTCGGCTTAATTTATCGCATGGTATACGTGAGGAGCATGCGGAGAGAATTGAGAAAATAAGAACAATTACAGCTGAAATGGGTAAAGTTGTTGCTTTGCTGCTTGATACCAGAGGTCCAGAAGTCAGAGTTAAGACTTTTCGAAAAGGCTCGACATTTTTAAAGGAAGATACTTTCTTCACCTTGACCACGAAAGATATCGAAGGAGATGAAAATACTGTAGCGGTTACTTATTCTAACTTGCATCGGGAAGTTGCTGTAGGTAACAGGATTCTTTTGGATGATGGACTTCTGGCCATGGAAATTGTGCGCTTGGAGGGGCAACAGATTATTTGTAAAGTCATAACCGGAGGTGAGTTGTTTAACAGAAAAGGGATAAACATACCCGGGGTAGCGCTTAATCTGCCTGCACTTTCGGAAAAAGACATGGAAGATATCCGTTTCGGTATAAAGCAGGGTATAGATTTTATTGCTGCATCTTTTGTCCGCAAGCCTGAAGACATAATTGCCATTAGAGAAATTATAGAGCAAGAGAGAGCACAAGTTAAGATTATTGCCAAGATAGAGAATGAAGAAGGAGCAAAAAACATTGATAAGATTTTGTCTCTGGCGGATGGTATTATGGTCGCTAGGGGGGACTTGGGGGTTGAAATTCCGGCGGAAGATGTTCCTCTGGTACAAAAAGAGCTAATAAAAAAATGTAATTTGGCAGGAAAACCTGTTATTACGGCAACGCAGATGTTGGACTCCATGATAAGAAACCCTAGACCTACCCGTGCGGAAGCGAGTGACGTGGCTAATGCTATTTTAGATGGTACAGATGCCGTTATGCTTTCAGGAGAAACTGCCATCGGGAAATACCCACTTCTATCTGTAGAAACCATGGCCAGAATAGCTGAGCGAACGGAGCAGTCTTTGCAATTTGAAAGCATTTTAAGGCAAACTTCCTGCTTAATGGAGCATAGTGTTACTGATGCTATCAGCTTTGCCACCTGTCACACGGCACAGATACTAGAAGTTTCTGCTATTATCTCTTCTTCTCAGTCTGGCTATACTGCTCGCATGGTTTCCAAATATCGTCCCAAAGCTATCATTTTGGCTGTTACACCGAACAAGAAAGTTGCTAACCAGCTTTCCCTGACTTGGGGTGTTTCACCTTTATTATCTCCGCCTATGAAGAATACAGATGAGATGTTTGAAGCAGCAATAAAAGTATCCTTAAAAGCAGGATATGTGCAAAAAGGAGATGTGGTAGTTATAACAGCAGGAATACCTGTGGGGGTAGCAGGCACAACCAACTTATTAAGAGTACATACTATAGGAAAAGCTATAATTAAGGGTACAGGCATAGGGCGCAAATCGGTAACAGGGGTGGTTTGCCTGGCTTCGACTTTGGCAGAAGCAACTGAGATCAAAAAAGGAGAAATACTGGTAACGGTTGCTACAGACAGTAGATATCTTTCTTCACTGGAAAAAGCTGCTGGACTGATTACTGAAGAAGGTGGACTCACTTCTCATGGCGCAATTGTAGGACTGAATTTCGGTATACCTATCATAACAGGAGCAGAAAATGCTTTGAAAGAGTTAAAAAATGGAGAAATTGTCACCATTGATGCTACCAGAGGTTTGATTTACAGAGGCAAAACGACCGTTTTGTAAATATGTTGTCATTACTCAGGTTCAAAGTTCTGGGGTTCACTGTTCAAGGTTGGATATCTAAGGCGTCCGAGTTGAAAAAGGAACTACTCAGTTGAGTGCCTATGACCCTGTGTTTAAAGTTTTTTCAAAGTTGCCTAAGCTGGTGCTGCATATACCAGAGTGAGCATTGATTTGATTAATAAAAAGGAGCGGAAAATCTTGAGGTTAGCAGTATAATATGTTTGACCGAGTGAAGCGAGGGACTTAGTAACACGGCAGAGTAGCATAAATAAGCGGATTGTCAGTCCGCATTCAAATGTTAGTTTGCCGTGACTTAGTAACACTGCCCGAAAGATTTGAGCACCGATACACATAAAAAATCCAGCGAACGTGGTATTGCTGCAGCAGCTGAGATAAGTAGTTACAACAAAAGGATGGAAAATATGAAAACAGGCGAAACAACCTTAAAGGTTCGGTATCAGGAAACAGATCAGATGGGAGTGGTATACCATGCTAACTATCTGATTTGGATGGAAGTTGGACGAGGAGAGTATTTTGAGAAAAAAGGAATACCTTACACCATGTTTGAAGAGAATAAAATATTTTTACCGATTATAAAAGTGTGTTGTCATTATAAAGCACCTGCTTTTTATGCTGATACGATAAAAATAGTAACCAGTTTAGTTTCTTTGCGTAATGTAAAAATAAGCTTTCGCTATGAAATCTTTAACGAAGAAGGCAATCTTTTAGCTACCGGAGAAACAGAACAAGCATTTGTAAATGATTTCGGCAAACCTGTAGCTCTGAAGAAACAAAATTCTTTTTTGTGGCAAAAATTGTTAGAAGCATTACAGAAAGAGGAGGGAGAATAGTTGTTTTTTAAACTGTTGTTACTTTTTACTTTGGGTCCTCTGCTGGAAATTTACTTGTTGATAGAAGTAGGCAGAATTATTGGCACTATGGAAACCATTCTTTTGATAATATTTACAGGCGTTGTTGGAGCAGCTATGGCTCGTTCTCAAGGGACAATTATACTGAAACGCTTAAAAAGAAACTTGTCTGAAGGGGAAATGCCGGGGGAGGAAATTCTCAATGGTCTATGTGTTTTGTTAGGGGGAGCGTTGCTGGTGACTCCCGGTTTAGTATCTGACCTGTGCGGATTTATATTAATAATACCCTATTTTCGCCAACTGGTAAAAAAATATATCAAAAGCAAACTCAAGAGAATGTTGCAAGAAGGAAACGTTAGGATATGGTGAAATATAAACGAAGGTCAAGAGAAGAAAAGACGAAGAGATGAAAAGGGGTAGCGAAGAGACGAGGCAACAGGTGATAAGGTAAAGCTGAGCATGATAAAAAAAGGAAGTGGTAGAGGTGTCAGGAGAAATGGGAATAGTTTATGCGGATGATTATTTATTGCATGGAACAGATTACCATCCGGAAAGAAAAGAACGCCTAGAAGCAACAATTTCCTTGCTGGAAAAAGAAAAAGTGTTGTCAAAGTTATTGAAAATTTCACCCAGAAAAGCTACAGCAGAAGAAATAACCAGAGGACACTCTCTGGAGTATCTGCAAATGATAGAAAAGAGTTCAGATGTTGGTGAGACTCATTTAGATGCGGATACTTATCTTAATCAATACACCTACGATGTGGCTCTCTTGGCAGCAGGAGGTGGTTTAGAAGCCTTGGATAGGGTTATGTCTAAACAAGGACAGGTTTTTGTGCTGGCTCGTCCTCCTGGGCATCATGCCGAATACCAAGCAGGTATGGGGTTTTGTATTTTTAATAATATTGCTATAGCTGCCGAAACCGCCAAAATAAAATATGGGTTGAAAAGAATATTGATTGTAGATTGGGATGTTCATCATGGTAATGGCACTCAAAATGCTTTTTATGAAGATCCTTCTGTATTATTTTTTTCTATACATCAAAGTCCAGGGTACCCTAGCAGTGGTAGCTTAAGAGAAATTGGTCAGGAGAAAGGCCGGGGGTATACTATAAATTTTCCCATATCTCCGGGGTGTAGCGACACTGACTACCAAGAAGTTTTTTCAGAAATTCTTTTGCCAGTTGCTCGTAAATTTAAACCGGAGTTAGTTTTAATTTCAGCAGGGCAAGATGCTCACACGAACGACCCCTTGGCCAGCATGCGTCTTACCTTGGCAGGGTACAGATGGATGACAAAACAATTAAAGAAAATTGCCACTGAGAATTGTGCAGGCAGAATTGTTCTTTTTTTAGAAGGTGGTTATGATTTAAAAGCTCTATCTGAGTCTATCCTAGTAGTTTTAGATGAGCTGGCAGGGTGGGGTATTGATCTGGGGAGAGAGAAACCAAATCCTGCCAGCGATTTAAATTCAGTTAAGGAAAGAATTGTCACACTTAAAAAAATCTTAACTCCTATCTGGTTTTAAATTCCTAATCTTTTTATCTTTTATATTCTCTATTAGTGGATTGATTACCAGCCCTGTAATTAATTTAGGATAAAAGAAGGTAGATTTTTGGGGCATCTTTTGCCCTGCCTCGGACATTGAGGTTACATCTTCTACTTGGACAGGATTTAGTAAAAATGCTAACTGATATTCTTTTGCATTTACTTTATCTATAGCTTCTAGGCAATCGCGCGTATAGCCTAAGCACTTCTCCCTGCGGTTCTTCTCAGGGTCAATGTTTAAAATACCTTCCATAACAGATTCTTGTAAGATACTAACATCAAGATTGTCTTTTATTTCTTTAGTTACTTGACCCTCTTTTTTAGCTAATAAATAAAATTTATTCCCACCGGCAAAAACTCCAAAAGAGGGTGTTTTTTTCCCTGATTCTTCCAATAGACGCAAGCCGTTTTCGCATATTTCTTCTCTAGAATACGGCAGCTCTTTTGTCAAAAAAGTTTCTTGTAAAGTTGAGATAAATTTAAGCAGATCAAAGCTTTCAATTCCTTTGACTAGGCGGTGAGTAGGAAGAACCAAAAGACCCGGATCATAAAGATTTACCAAGGTCATCATAATATAATCGTGATTCCCTGCGGCAGGCGACATCTCTTCTTGATATTGTAGAGCTGTTTCATAACGATGATGCCCATCAGCAATAAATATTTTTTTGGACTGCATCAAACTTGCCAGTTTGCTAATAAGCTTTTTATCGCAGATTACCCAAACCTTATGTTCCTGTCCCTGCTTATCAATGAATTCAATATCTGGCGGAGATAATTTATAACCAGCAAAAAGAGAAGAGACTGACATTTCCTTATCCGGGTAGAGACCAAACACAGGGCTAAATGATGCTTGACAGGAATGCATTAAGCTCAGCCTGTCCGCTTTTGGTTTAAGAAAAGTTTCTTCATGAGGTAAAACAACTTGGTTTGAATAAGGCTCCAAACCAACGCCACAGAACAGACCTTCTCTGACTTTAGTATTTCCCTCGAAAGAAAAGTGTTGCTCATAAAGATATATTGAAGGAGTATCTTCATAACGCAAAACTCCTTCTGTTAACCAGTTCTCATACTGTTCTTTGGCGCGCTGGTATTTATTGTTTAGTTCATTGTCCCCACTTCTTTCTTTCGGTTTTTCAAGACGTATAATGTTATGAGAGCTGTTTCTATACAAGTTATCCTGCTCAGAAGGTGATATAACATCATAAGGTGGAGCTATGACCTTAGCTAGGTCAGAAATCCTTTCAGAAGAGTACCTTACTCCATTAATAGGAACAATCTTTGCCATATTGTCAACCTCCAATAATTAAAAATATTTTATTTAGAAAGGCTTTTTAAATCTTATTATACTTATCCTTGAATTGCAAGAAAAAAATCCTCTAAAAGATACATTTTTGAAGGAGAGGATTATGAATGATTGCAAAGATTGTTTTGTGCCGTTATAAAATAGTGTAATTGTTTTAGTGTTGTTATGTTTCTTTTTTGCAATTCTTCCAAAAGTATTAAGAACAACTTTGCAGTGATAATAGAATCACCTAGAGCAGTATGTCTTTCCCGGTTGGTTATCTGAAAATGCTTTGCGAGGGAATCAAGATCAAACTTTACTATTGTAGGATCCAAAGCTTTAGCCAGTTCAAGAGTATCAATTACCGGATTATATATTTTACCTTGGCAATACCAATTAAGTTTAAGATTTATGAATGCCAAATCAAAAGCAGCATGATGTGCAATAAGCACCCTATTGCTAATAAAACTTAAAAATTCAGCTAAGATTATGCCGGCCCGGGGTTCTCTGGCAACCATTTCATTATTGATTCCAGTAAGGTCCACGATGTCTTGAGGAATTTTTCTTTTAGGATTTACAAGGCGGTCAAAAATATTGTTGTTATCTATTTTGCCATTTTTAACTATAACGGCCCCTAAGGATATTATTTCATCACCTTTATGAGGGAAAAAACCAGTTGTTTCTGAGTCAAAAACAACAAACTCATACTCTCCAAAAGAGAGTTCCCAGTTGATTTCATTTTTTAGTTTGGAGCATTTTCTAGCCAAAATTCTGGCGGTAGTAAAGTCCGGTATAGCAGGGTTACTAGTATTGGGGGGATTTTTTATAGTAGGACTTTTTTTAAAGAACGATTCTATGATATCTAGGACACTAGTCTTGGAATGCTGTTTATAGTCATGTATATATTTAGATTTCCAAGAAGTTTTTTGTTCTTTTTTTGAGGAATATTTGCTCATAATTTATATTCACCTCTAATTGCTTAACCAAAGTTCATGTAGATATGAAAAGCATAGTTAGTAAGATTTTGCAGACGGGCAACTGCTAAAAAGGCTTCTCTTAAAATAGCACGTTCTCTTTTGCTCATACTTTTTGGCTTTACATAATTATCAGGGGGTTGTCCTTGTTTGATTTTCTTAAGACTTTCTCTGATTCTGAACATCATCAAGGCTTCGAAAGCTGTTTCAACCATTTCACTATCATCACTAGAAAAAACATTTTTCTCTGTTAATTTTTTAACTCTAAGGAAGGTTGATGTTTCCTCAATCCCTTCTCTCAAGGAAAACACCCGTGTGCAATCAACGATATGAACACAGGCAGAGCTTTTTAAATTTACCATATTGCGATGTTCTTTGCTTTTTTCTGTTATTATTTTTTTTAGAAACCCCAAGGGCACCTTGTGCTGTAAGTCATCTTTTGCTAAATACTGCAGAGAAACATGATTAGTTTGGAATTTTTTGGTCACGTAAGCTTTTAGAGTATCACAGAGAATTTTCTTACCATAGATATGACGAAAGTCCAAAAAAATGGTCATTAACCGCACATGATCAGGATTAGGTACAGCAATCCAGTCAGCCACTTTTCTGCGCCATTTTTTAAGAGAATTGCACCATACTGGGTTATTGGCCATCACATCACCCTTGCACTTTTCAAAGCCAAACTGGGCTAATCCCTGTACAATTTTTTCTCCTAAAAGCAAAAAATATTTGTTTGTTTCCGGTTCCATATCTTCCGGCACATCTTCATAAATAATACCATTATCTTGATCTGTGCGCATAAACTGCTCTTTGCGTCCAGAACTGCCCATATTTATCCAACTATAACTGACAGGAGGTGCTAACCCCTCTCGAACTAAATCTTTTTCAGAAATTTCAATAATTTTTCTTGTCAAACGATCGTAAAACTCGGTAATCAGTTCGCATATCTCCCTTGCAGAAGCCTTTTCTGCTACCAGTGCCTCCAAAACCGTGTCCATTTCTTTGCGAGTCATGACCAGACCATCTATATCAGTTTTGCTCTCTATGCTGTTTATAATAGTCAAAGCACCTGTATTACGAGACTTTACCAGATCTCTCAAGGTTACAATACCTGCAATTTTATTTTCACTGGTAACTACCAAGTGGCTTATATTGTTTTTCACCATGATTAAAAGTGCATTATAGAAAAAACTTTCCGGGGAAACTGTTAATAATTTTAAAGTTTTAATGTCTTTTGCTCGTAGTTTTTCAATATCAGCACCATTAGCTAGAACTTTAGTTACCAGATCTTTTTCTGTAATAATACCAACAGGAGTGTTGTTGTCATCTAGGACAACAACAGAGCTAACATGTTTTTCTTTCATCAACCTAGCGACATATTGTACAGAGTCTTCCAAAAGGCAAATGACCGGTGGGTAAGACATGAGGTCGGCAATTCTTTTTTTTAGAGGAGGTTCTAGTGGTGTTGCGCCCTGAAAAGAATCTTCCCGGACGAAAGCTTCGTAGAGAGTTTTTATTCTATTTGTCAGTATTTTGCTAAAAAATTTAGCAAAATCAGGGTTATAACCAACTAATTGCTCTATAATATCATTGCTTATCAAATAGCAGTTTGTTTCTTGTAAGGTTTTAACTGAAACTGAGTATTCCTCTTCGGAGAGCAAGGCTGTGATTCCGAAAAACTCAGAAGGTTTCCTATAGCCGGTTATTTTCTCGATTCCATGTTTACTGACAATAGTAATTTCAAGCAAACCTGAGACAACTATAAAAAGAACACCTTGGGATTTATCTCCTTGACGAAAAACATAAGTATCTGCCGAGTATGTTTTTTCTTGCAAATTGTCTGTCAACAACTCTAAATGTTTTTCTGCAAGTAAATTAAAAGGAGATGTTTTCTTTAAAATTTTTAGAAATCTTTCTCTGCCATCAGTCTCTGTATCAAACATGCTTAATTTACCGCCTGATTTTTATTTTATAAACAGTATATAATATTACAAAATAAATTACAAGCAACTCGTTGTTTGTTTTGTGTTTAATCTGTGATAATGTCACCCTGTTAACTATCTCGGTAAACAGTCACCATGAAGAATGACATGAGTTTTGGAAATGTATTGACTGATTCATATTGTATACTTATGATATGAATGAGGAATTATCATTTTTTCTTTTTAAGGAGGGAGATAAAAAAATTGTTGATTTCTCAAAATACTAAATCTATTAAAGAGTTTTAGTAGATTAAATTTATTTGTCGAAGGAAAATTTAAAATACTTGCAGGATTTTGACATATGGTGAAGAATGAAGATAAAGGTCATGTAAAAATGAAAGCTATCTTTATAGCAAAATTTACAAAAAAAGAGGTGAAAGATTGTATGAGTAAAACTTTTAAAGGTGGGGTACACCCTAATTATTCTAAGCTTGCTACAGCATCTAAGCAGCTTAAAGAGGCCCGGCCACCGGAGCGAGTAGCTATCCTTATGCAACAGCATATAGGTGCTCCTTGTGAGCCTTTGGTTCAACCGGGCGATCAGGTAAAACTAGGGCAAAAGATAGGAGATAGCAAGGCTTTTGTTTCTGCTCCTGTTCATGCCAGTGTATCCGGTCAGGTAGTAGAAATAAAAGAATATCTACATCCTATAGGTAGAAAATCTGCAGCTGTTGTTATTGAGTCGGACGAGGAAGATGCACTTTGGGAAGGCATAAAATCAGAATCTTCATGGCGTAATCTTTCAGCCGATGAGCTGAAAAAGATTATTCGTGAAGCAGGGATAGTTGGTATGGGAGGTGCTACTTTCCCTACCCACGTTAAACTCTCACCACCTCCGGACAAACCCATTGACACTATTATTATTAATGGCGCCGAATGCGAACCTTTTCTTACCTCAGATCACTGTTTAATGCTAGAACATGCTGAAAAGGTGGTTTGTGGTTTAGAAGTTATCATGAAAATACTGGGAGTTACTGAGGGATATATAGGCATAGAAGATAACAAGGCTGACTGTCTCAAGGCCTTAACAAAGGCCGTTGTTGAAAATTCTTCCAGTAATATCGAGGTCCGATCTCTACACACCAAATATCCCCAAGGGGCAGAAAAACAATTAATTAAGGTCTTTAGTGGTCGTGAAGTCCCTTCTGGAGGTTTACCAATGGATGTAGGCTCTTTAGTTCAGAATGTGGGGACAGTTGCAGCCATTACTGATGCCGTTAGAGATGGTCTTCCTTTGACAGAAAGAATTGTTACGGTAACTGGCCCTGGCATCAAAAACCCCACTAACCTTTTAGTGAAAACAGGTACGATGATTTCTGAAGTTGTTGAGCAGTGTGGTGGTCTTACCGAGAACACTCGTAAAGTAATACTAGGGGGTCCCATGATGGGCTTAGCTCAGGCCACATTGGAAATACCTGTTATTAAAGGTACTTCCGGCATATTGGTTTTAACAGAGGCAGAAGTAAAGGAACTAGAAGTCAAACCATGTATCCGTTGCGGTCAATGTGTAAAGGTTTGTCCCATCAGTATTTTGCCCAATTTGATTGGTCAAGCTTCAGAAAAAGGTTTTCTGGATAAAGCAGAAGAGTTTAACGCTGTTGACTGTATTGAATGTGGTTGCTGTGCCTACACATGTCCCTCAAAAAGACCTTTAACACAATGGATTAGAATTTCTAAGGGAGACATCCTAGCTAGGCAGAAAAAGAAGTAAGAATTGGAGGGAAAACAATTGGATCTTAAACTGGTTGTTTCATCATCACCACATATACGCACACCGGAATCCGTACAAACTATAATGACAGATGTTTTAATAGCCTTGTTCCCAGCAACACTTGCTGGCGTGGTAATCTTCGGTTTTGATGCCCTGATAACCATACTAATTGGCACCATAACTGCTATGCTCACGGAAGCCATAATCCTGAAGAAGAAAAACATTTATGGGGATGGCAGTGCTGCAGTGACAGGTCTTTTGTTTGCTTTGACCTTGCCACCTGCACCACCCTGGTGGTTGGTTATTTTTGGCTCAGCGATGGCCATAATAATTGGCAAGCACGTTTTTGGCGGACTGGGAAATAATC
>CAZLTH010000017.1:0-16954 GCA_964562355.1 uncultured Syntrophomonadaceae bacterium
AATGTAAGTTAGTGCCCTTCGTGAATATAAACCCTCATCACACCTCTTACTTACTCGTGAAAGCAGAGGTTGTTTATGCTTAGAGTATATGCTATGAGCCAGGCAGAAAAACTGGAGAGACATATTTTTGAAAGATTTCTTTCGTTACTGGATGTGGAGAAACAGAACCGGATTCTTCGTTTTCGCCGCTGGCAAGATGCTCAGCGCAGCTTATTAGGAGATATTTTGGTTCGAGCAGTTATCTGTCAACAATTGCAGTGTTCCAATCGGGAGCTTGTTTTTAGCAAAAACAAGGCGGAGAAACCTTTTATCAAAAACAGTTCCCAGCTACATTTTAATCTTTCACATGCAGGAGAATGGGTGGTGGTGGCACTGGATAGTTCCCCCGTTGGTATTGATGTAGAAAGGGTCAGGTCTTTGGATGGGGACATCGCAAAATTTATTCTCTCCCCCCGAGATTACCAAGAGTTAACCTCCAAAAAGGAAAGCGAACGAGCTTCTTTTTTTTATGAATTATGGACGATGCAGGAAAGTTATATTAAGTATATGGGCAAAGGGCTTTCCATACCGGCTCCCCCCATTTCAAATTTGATTCAACAAGCATGTTTTAAGAAATATAATTTGCATCCCCAGTATAAGTTGTCAGTTTGTGCAGAGCATGAGCGGTTTCCGGAGAGAATTATTTATAGGCAGGTAGAAGATCTGTATAGTTATGAGTTTGTTTTACTAAAAAATATGATAGGCAGGTAGATAAAACAATGAGAAAAAGTGATGAGGAAAGCCTAAAGCTAGCCAGGGAGGTTCTGTCGTTTATAGAAAGTGAAAGTCTTACAGAAGTACAGCAAAAAAAGATTGTTGCTGATTCTATCGATAATTTTACACATTTTGTGAACGAGGGTCTTTTGCAAGGACGCAAAACAGTATCTAATAATTACTCCTTTGTGGAGTGGGAAGATAGCGGTGTGGTCATTCGTGATGCGCAAGGGAATGAACTTATTGATTGCTTAGGAGGATATGGTGTATTTCTACTAGGGCATCGTCACCCCAAAGTAATGCGAGCAATAGAGGCTCAGCTGAAACGTTGTGTTTTACATAGTCAAGAACTGGTAGATCCATTGCGCAGTTACTTGTCCAAGCTGATTGCCTATATTACTCCCGGTGATTTGCAAAATACTTATTTTGTATGCAGTGGTTCGGAAGCTAATGAGATGGCCTTAAAACTGGCTCGTCTAGTTACGGGAGGCAGCCATTTTATTTCAACTTTAACGGGGTTTCATGGTCAGAGTTTTGGGGCACTTTCGGCAACAGGCAAACGATTATTTCGAGAACCATTTCAACCTTTGCTGTCTGGTTTTCAACATGTAGCCTATGGAGATGCTGTTGCTATGGAAGAGGCTGCCAAAAAAATACAAAAAGAAGGTGGAGTATTAGCTGGAATTATAGTAGAACCAATTCAAGGTGAAGGAGGCATCAATATTCCACCGGCTGATTACCTGCCGCAGCTAAGAGAGATTTGCGATCGCTATGAATGTTTGCTGATTGTAGATGAAGTGCAGACTGGTCTAGGAAGAACAGGCAAAATGTTTGGGGTTGACCTGTCTAAGGTAGTTCCTGATATCATGACCCTAGGAAAAGCACTAAGCGGTGGGGTGGTGCCTATAGCAGCCATGGTGAGTAAAGCAAAATATTGGCCTAAATTGGAAGATAATACATCACTTCTAGGAACATCTACTTTCGGCGGAAATCCGTTGGCTTGTGCAGGTGCAATAGCAAGCATTAAAACCATACTGGAGGAAGATATTGTTGGACAAGCTGCTACTAAGGGGGATTATATCTTAAAAAACTTGAAAGATATTCAAGGTAAATGCCAAGATATTATGGTAAACGTGCGTGGCAGAGGCATGTTTATTGGTATGGAATTTGCGTCTAATGAGCTGGGATATAAATTTACGAAGCAGCTATTTGAAGACAAGATTCTTGTAGGTGGGACAGAAAACAATGCAAAAGTAATTCGTTTCCAACCGCCAGTTATAATTAGTTATGAACAAATTGATAAAGTTTTGCAATCCATAAGAAAACATTTAGGTTGCTGCTGCTAACAATGATAGAAGCAGGGGTCTGTGAAGAGGGGAATGGCAAAAATGAAACTAAAAAAGCAGTATCTGAATTATATTGGTGGCGAGTGGGTATCGCCGCTGAGAGGGAATTTTTTTGAAAATAATTCACCGATTGATGGCAAAATTTTTACCAAGGTACCTCGTTCTACACAAGAAGATATTGACTTGGCAATTGATGCCGCACATGGGGCTAAAAGAGATTGGGCAAAAATATCTCCGACCGAGAGAAGCAATATCCTTTTAAAGATTGCTGACCGGATAGAGCGGAACTCGGAGATGCTGGCCATGGTGGAGACCAAAGACAATGGTAAACCTCTCTGCGAAACACTAGAAGACGACCTCCCTTTGGTGGTTGATCACTTTAGATATTTTGCCGGGGTTACCAGAGCTGAAGAAGGCAAGATATCTGATTTAGATACCCGCACTGTTTCTATGGAGATTTATGAACCGCTGGGTGTAGTTGGGCAGATTATTCCTTGGAATTTCCCTTTGTTGATAGCAGCATGGAAAATAGCCCCAGCACTGGCAACAGCTAATTGTGTGGTGCTGAAACCTGCTGAACAGACGCCGGTATCTATTTTGGTGCTGTTGGAGATTATGGGAGATATTCTTCCCGCAGGTGTGCTTAATGTGGTAAATGGTTTTGGTACTGAAGCGGGGCAAGCCCTAGTTTCTTCGCCTAAACTAAATAAAATTGCATTTACAGGCAGTACTAGCACCGGTTACTTAATCATGCAGCATGCTGCTAAAAATGTTATACCGGTTACATTGGAGTGTGGGGGCAAATCTCCCAATATATTTTTTGACAGCATTATGACCGGAGATGATGAGTTGTTAGACAAAGCCATCGAGGGATTTTTGTTATTTGCTTTTAATCAAGGTGAGGTATGTACTTGCCCTGCACGAGTACTTGTTCAGGAATCAATATATGATAAGTTTATGCAAAAGGTATTGGAGAAGGTTGCCGGGATTAAGGTTGGAAATCCTTTTGATCCAGAGACTATCATGGGAGCACAAATTTCAGAGGAACATTATAGAAAAATTTTAAAATACATCAATATAGGGAAAGAAGAAGGAGCTGAACTCCTAGCTGGCGGTAAAGCAGTTGAAGTTAAGGGGTTGGAGGGTGGTTTTTATATTCAGCCCACGATATTTAAGGGCGATAATAAAATGCGCATTTTCCAGGAAGAGATATTTGGTCCGGTGGCAGCAGTAACGACATTTAAAGATACAAGAGAAGCTGTTGAAATTGCTAATGACACTATTTATGGTCTTAGTGCCAGTATTTGGACTAGAGATATACACCAAGCACACTATGTATCAAGAGCTATTGAGGCTGGTCGAGTTTGGATAAACTGTTGTCTTGTGCACCCAGCCCATGCGTCATTTGGTGGCTATAAAAGTTCCGGGCTCGGGCGAGAGAACCATAAAATGATGCTGAATGCCTACAGGAAAAATAAGAACATTATAATTTCTTATGATAAAAAACCAGAAGGGTATTTATAAATGATATATGTTTGCCGAGCTCACAAACTCGCATTTATTATTACTTGAATTTCAACACCGTGCAAATAATCATTTATCCATCCGTGTTTATCCGTATTCATCCGTGGTTCAAAAGATTTATAGCTGAGTAATTATGTATAAACACATTTTTAATGCTGAATAGTTGCAAAATAAAAGGATGTTTGGTTTGCTTGGCGAAACAGATATGTATGAAGGTCGTTAAGTAAAATGGTTGGTGCTATTTTGAGGAAAATATTTTGAGAGGGATAAGGGAAAAAGATGAAAACACGTCAAGAGATTGAGAAAATGTTGAAAAGATATAAACCTTTCCTCAAGGAAAAGTTCAAGGTAAAGAGGATAGGGATTTTTGGCTCTTATATTCGAGGAGAGGAATCCGAAAAAAGTGATGTGGATATTCTGGTGGAGTTTTCTGCTCAGATCGGCTGGGAATTTATTGATTTAAAAGACTTCTTGGAGGATATTTTGGATAAAGAAGTAGATTTAGTTACAGTAAGAGCCTTAAAGCCTCAAATAAAGGAGAACATTCTAAAAGAGGTGGTTTTTGCGTGAAAAAGAGAACGTACAGTATGTTTATCGTGGATATGACATACTCGGTGAGGCAATATAATCGTATTTTAATACAACTATATTGTCAAAGACCACTAACTTGCATTTTAATAGTTGCCAGTTGCCAGTTAACAGTTAACAGTTAATGAGGGTTGGAGAGATCTCTTGATGAACACAGACGATACTTGATTGGCTGCACAGCATTGAAATTCAGGAAATAAGAAATACAAATTTATGAGCTTGGCGAGTATAAAGCCTTGTTTCTTTACTAATTGCAGCTGCTGGGGAAGGCGGTTTTTTTATTTCGCTAAAACTTTTTTTAGTTTCAATCGTACTATATTGGTGTAGACCATAAACTAACATTTGTCGATAAGTGTGAGTCAACAAGAATTAGCTGATGTGACTCCGTGACTTAGTGACTCAGTAAGCGGTTGTTTGATAGTTTTTCCAATGCACTATATAATACTGACAACCGCCAACCGCCAACTGGCAACTGATAACTGGCAACTGTCAACTGGTGATCTGCAACCGGGGGCAAAAGAGAAGTGATATAATGCAGAGAAATGAGTTAGATGAGTTGAATGATTTTGAAATTATAACCAAGTGCTTAGATGGAGACAAAGAATCCTTTGCTTTGCTGGTGGATAAATATAAAAAGACATTATTCAGCTTTATATATGGTCTGGTTGGTAACAGGGAGGATGCTGGTGATCTGCTGCAGGAAACTTTTTTCAAAGCCTACAAAAGCCTTTTAAAATTCAACCCAGATTACAAGTTTTCTACTTATCTTTTCCAAATGAAGAAAAAGCCTCTTATTGTAGAGGAAGAGTTTTTAGCAGCTTGTGCAGATAGTCAAAATAATCCGGAGCAAAGTATTTTGGAGCAAGAAAAAGAGGGCGAGCTAAAAGAAGCGATTCAAAAGCTTCCCACAACCTTGAAAACAGCACTGCTCCTTTATCATCTAAACGGTTTATCTTATGCTGAAATAGCTGAGGTTATGAAAGTGCCCTTACATACCGTGAAAAATAATCTTTTTAGCGGCAGGAAAAAACTAAGGAAAATTTTAGCCGGCGAGAGGGGGCAGACAAATGAAATGCTATGATGAAAAAACTATCGTACAATACTTGGATGGGGAGTTAGCAGCGGAACAATCCATGGTCTTTGAAAATCATACCAAAGAATGCTTTACCTGCCTTTCACTCGTGGAAGAATATAAAGCTATATATCAACAATTTGCCGTCATAGATATCCCGGAGCCGGAAACAACTTTTACAGACAAAGTTATAAAAGATCTACCAGCTATTAATTTTAGAAGAAAGAAAAAAATAGCACAAGCAGTTTATGCCTTTTTGATATTCTCTTTACTTTGTATTAATGCACTACTTCTTCCTTTTCACCCTGTTTGGCAAGATATGGGGGCCAGGTGGGATATGGTTAAAGTTTTCTGGTATGTTTTAACGCAACTTGCTATTATTCCTTTGATGCTCTTAGAGGCAGTATGGCATCTGACTATCAGTTTGTGGGCATGGATGTCTGTCTTCAGGCGAGTTTTGTACTTTGAATCTACTCTAATCCTACTTTTTTCGCTCTTTATTTTGCTGGCGTCAATAATATTTATCAAGCTTATTACGTCTAAAAACGAAAAGGAGGAACTTGTAAAATGAAGAAAAGAAATTGGATTATAGGAGCTGTACTGATTGTTTTGGTGCTTGCTGTTTTGACTACTGCCTTGGTTGCGGTCGGTTCTGCTTTTATGTTTACGGGAGTGACTACCACCGTGTCAGAAGAGCTTGTTTCCGTTAGAAGAACTCCATTAGCAGACCTGAGCCAGAATATTCATATTTTACACGTAGAGAGTATTGTTCAGGTAATGCAAAATACTCATATCCCACAGGATATGGTGGTAAATGGTGATGTAGTTGCCGTGATGGGTAATCTTGTGATTGACGGTATCATTAATGGTGATGCCGTAGCTGTTATGGGTAACGTTGAAGTGAATGGGACAGTTGCAGGCGATGTTGTTGCTGTTATGGGTAACGTTGAAGTAAACGGTACGGTTTATGGAGCTACTACAACTGTAATAGGTAGCCTTAGAGAGGGAGTTGAGGGGAGAGTACATGGGGGAGGCGTTAGAGTAGGGGCTGGATTGCTTCAGCAGCATGATTTTAGTTTCGCTAGGCGTGGCTGGGGATTCAGCCTTTTTAATGGTTCTTTCCGGTTTTTTGAGCTGATTATCCTGTTTGTTTTAGGCTCTTTGTCGCTGACTTTATTGCTGGGTAACATAAAAGCAATGGCTTTTTCTTTAGGTAAAGAGCCTTGGAGAAAGTTGTTTATTGGGTTCGTTGTCCTCATCGTCATACCGTTAATAATGCTGGCCATGGCGATATCAATTATCGGGATACCGTTTATACCGCTACTGGTACTTCTCTTGTTCCTCGGGAGGTTTCTAGGGTATGTTGCCGTAGCCCTTTATGTCGGCAGTCGCCTTGTGCAGGTAGGAAATTTTAAAGTTAACCTCTTTGTAGAATTATTCCTAGGGGTTCTCATGCTGTGGTTGCTCAGGTTGGTGCCAGTGATCAGGCCTATTTCCTACCTGCTGGTTACTATGTTTGCGCTGGGGGTAATTATCGACACAAGACTCGGCAGTAATAAACCCTGGTTTGGAAGGAGAGAATACAGATCTCTTACAGAAGAAACAAAGCAGGAAGAAAATGATTAAGCAAATTTATAATACTTAAACAAGTGGCTTAAGCTGGAAACGGTTTAAGCCGCTTGTTGTTTTGGTGACATAGGGACGTTTTGCCTAGTACTTTTCGTCTCATATCAAATCTTGCTCTTCAATATCAACTATGTTAAAATCAGGTCATGCTCAGGCGAAAGTTTTAAGAAATCAAGGAGGAGAAAAATATGAGATGTGAAGAAGATGTCCTGATTGACAAATTAAGCTCTGTCATTAATTTTTCCGTACGCATTCTGGCAGTCTTGATGACCATAGTTATTCTGTGGGGAGTAATTGACTTAGGTGTTGCTATGTATAAACACTTTATTACGCCGCCATACGGGCTGTTGACGATTACTAATATCTTGTCTCTCTTTGGTACTTTTATGGCTATTTTGATTGCTATTGAAATATTTTTGAACATTACTCTTTACCTTAAGGAAGAAGCTGTACATGTCAAAATTGTTATCGCCACTGCGCTGATGGCGATTTCCCGGAAGATAATCATACTTAATTTTGAGAAAACAGCACCGGAGTATATCTGGTCAGCAGCAGCAGTTATTTTAGCTCTAAGTATTGGCTACTGGCTCATTGTAATTAAACAAGGCGAAGCTGCTATCGAAACCGGAGATAAAGTTGCGAGCAAGACCGCAAGGAAAGAGGACAAAAAAAGCTGACAAACACATCCAATAACCCCTTTTCATCTCTTAACCTCTTCATCTATCCAGCAATATAAATATTACCCCTAGTCAACCTTTTACAAAGTCATGCAAAGATATAAAGTAATTCTTGACAGAAGTGAAGTAAAGTGGTATAATAAGTTCGAAAATTCACAATCTTAAAAGAAAGGAGGTGCAAGACGTTAATATGCATGTGGGAGAAAAATTTCGTCGTCTAAGAACCAACGGTCAGGTGCGTGTAAAAGACCTAGCCACGCAAACAGGGCTTTCTCCTAGTTTTATCTACCAGTTTGAGCGTGGGAAAGTCTCTCCCTCTTACTCCACCTTAAAAAACCTAGCTCATGCTTTGGGAATCAGTTTTTCAGTTTTGCTGGGAGAAGAAACGCCGGAAGAATGGATCGTAGTACGTTCCCATAAAAGACTCCGGTTAGTTACCGATGAAGAAGGGGTTTTGGTACAAATAATACCTTTCTTAGGGTTAAGGAGTAAAAGGATACAGGCATTATCGTTTGAACTTCAATCTGGAGCATCCCACCGGCAGATATTATTTGAGCATGACCGGGAGGATTTTTTTTATTTGGAAATAGGGGAAATTGAGTTAGAGATTGCTAATCGCCGGGTGCGTTTATATGCTGGCGATGTGGCTCATTTTTCGTTGGACAAGCTTTTAGGCTTTACCAATACAGGAGCTAATATTGCTCGTGGTTTATGGATTGTATCACCTCCCACAGAGGCAAACATAATCGGGGGAGAACAGTTAGTTAAATTTAGGTCGGAACAATCCGGCCGGATCAGGAGGAAAAGCAAATGAATATGTCAGCTCAAGCACAGCCGCTGGGCAAGATTGAAAAAGTTAACCAAATCGTTGCTCGTCGTGGTGGGAAAGTAGCAAACCTAGTGGGAATATTGCAAGATGTGCAGGCAGAGTATCGTTACCTACCAGAAGAGGTTATGGCGTATGTAGCCACAGCCCTTGATATTCCTGCATCCATGGTTTTTGGTGTAGCTACTTTCTATACCCAGTTTACGATGACGCCACGCGGTCGTTATGTGATTAAGGTATGTGACGGAACCGCCTGTCATGTGCGTGGTTCGGAGGAGTTAACCTTTGTCGTTCAGGAAGCAGCGGGATTACCTACAGATGGCTCTCAAACCACCACTACTGACCTAAAGTTTACGGTAGAACGTGTTGCCTGTGTGGGAGCTTGTGGTTTGGCTCCTGTAATTATGGTTGATGACAAAGAAGTATTTGGTAATGTTACCCCGAATGAGGCGCAGCAGATGGTGCAACGATTGATTGCCGAAGATGATGGTTCGGCTGTCGAACATAAGGTTGAGATTAATGAAAAAGTAGGAGATATGCCAGTTGAAGCTCCTAGCAAAAAAATTCAGAGCCGGGAAGATTTGGAACAAGCGGTAGTAGCTTTTAAAGCAGCGGTTGAGGCTCAGAAGGTTAGGATAATGGTATGTATGTCCACAGCGTGTGTGGCCAGTGGTGCTCGTGAAGTATTTGCTGCTTTTAGAACTGCTTTGGATGCTAAAGGATTACGAGCAGAATTAAAAGTTATGGATAAAGAGTGTGGTTGTGGATGTGATACACCAGCGGATGAGGTAAAAACTACTGAGAGACGTTTTTCACCTGCTGGACCAGGCGAAGCCGGTTTAATTAAAGCAGGTTGCTTTGGTTACTGTCAGTTAGCCCCTCATATTGTTATTGATCCGGGCAACATTGTTTATTCTCAGGTTAGTCCGGAGGATATCCCTGAGATAATCTCGGAAACCATAGAAGGTGGTCGGATTATTGATCGGTTGCTTTATAAAGATGACGCCGGAAAAAATTGTACCACAATAGAAGAAATTCCGTTTTATGCTCCACAGCAGAAAGTTGCCCTGACTACTTGTGGCAAATTGGATTGTGAAGATATTCGTGAGTATCTGGCTTTTGATGGTTATACAGCTTTATCCAAAGCAATTTTCGAGATGACTCCGGAAGAAGTTCTCAATGAGATTAGTGCTTCCGGTCTGCGTGGTCGTGGTGGTGGAGGGTTCCCCACAGGAATCAAGTGGAAAGCCTGTCGTGAGGCTGCAGGCAGCCTTAAATATATAGTCTGTAATGCTGATGAGGGTGACCCAGGTGCTTTTATGGATCGCAGTCTCCTAGAAGGCGACCCCCATCGTGTGTTGGAAGGGATATTGTTGGCTGCTTATGCCGTGGGAGCAGAGGAAGCTTATATTTACGCACGAGCAGAATATCCTTTGGCAGTAATGAGATTGCATCACCTATTGGAACAGGCTAAAGCCTTTGGTCTTTTGGGTAAGAATATTATGGGTTCAGATTTTTCTTTGGAAGTAAAGGTAAAAGAAGGAGCCGGGGCTTTCGTCTGTGGTGAAGAGACGGCACTGTTAGCTTCTATTGAAGGGCAACGAGGCATGCCGCGTCCTAGACCTCCTTTCCCTGCTACTTCTGGTCTTTGGGGTAAACCTACGATTATCAACAATGTAGAAACTTTAGCGATAGTTCCTTATATTGTCAAGCATGGTGCTGCTAAATTCCGTGAGCTTGGTACAGAAAAGAGTCCCGGAACAAAAACTTTTGCTCTAGCTGGTCAGGTAGCACGAACTGGTCTGGTAGAAGTCCCACTGGGTACTACTCTGCGAGAAATAGTTTTCGATATCGGGGGCGGTATGCGTAGAGATTATCCCTATAAATCAGTACAGATAGGTGGTCCATCTGGTGGGTGTCTTACCAATGAACATCTTGATATGCCTTTAGATTATGAGCGCTTACGCGAGGCCGGAGCCATGGTTGGTTCGGGTGGTTTGGTAGTTATGGACGGTGGGACCTGTATGGTGGAAATAGCCCGTTATTTTATGGGCTTCATCCAGAATGAATCTTGTGGTAAATGTGTTCCCTGTCGTGAAGGTACTAAGAAGATGTTGGAAATATTAAAAAGGATAACTGGTGGGCGTACCAAGCCGGGAGATTTAGAATTATTGGAAGAGTTAGCTGTCGTAGTAGCTGATGGTTCCTTGTGTGGTTTGGGAAAAACAGCAGCTAATCCGGTTTTGAGTACTCTACGTTACTTTCGTGATGAGTATCGTGCTCATATTGAAGATAAAAAGTGTCCGGCTGGAGTATGCCAAGCTTTAATAGATTACATTATTTTACCGGAACCATGTATTGGTTGTGGAGCTTGTATTAAGGTTTGCCCTGTTGATGCTATCCAGGGAGAACGTAAACAACCTCATACTATTGATGTTGAGGTATGTACCAGGTGTGGTGCCTGTGTAGAGAAATGTAAGTTTGAGGCTATAGTTAAGTCAATAGAAGGGGGACATACCTCCCCTTAAAGGGAGATGTGTCCCCCTCCCTTTAAAGGAGGTAACAGTATGAGTAATTTAACTTTAACTCCATCAGCACAACCTGAAGTTGAGGCCATTGGTACACTATCTCTCAATGGCAGGGAAGTTTCCTTCTACCCGGGTGAAAGTTTGCTGGAAACAGCTCGGAGGGAAGGTATTGATATCCCCTCTTTTTGTTATCATTCAGAGCTTAGCGTTTACGGGGCTTGTCGGTTGTGTCTAGTAGAACTAGAGGGTCGTGGTTTGGTGGCTTCTTGCTCTATGAAGCCGGAAAGCGGTATGGTAATACGTACTGACAGTCGCCGCTTGCGTCGCTTGCGTCGCACTGTTTTGGAACTTTTGCTTTCCAATCACAAACTGGACTGTGTAACCTGTGTCAAAGGTTCTTCTTGCCGCTTGCACGAACTTTGCCAGCGTTTGAATATTCGTGAGATGCGCCTTGGTGAACGCAAAGAGGATCTTCCTTTGGATGAATCTATTGTTTCTTTAGTGCGTGATCCCAATAAATGTATTCTTTGTGGTGATTGCGTCCGGATGTGTAGTGAAATTCAGGGAGTAGGTGTGCTTGATTTTGCTTATCGCGGCTCAGACACAGTGGTAGCACCTGCTTTTAACCACTCCTTAGCGGAAGTGGATTGTGTTTATTGTGGGCAGTGTGCTGCTATTTGTCCTACTGCTGCTATTTCTATTCGCTCGGAGCTAGATACAGTTTGGGATGCTATAGAGGATCCTGATACAACGGTGGTAGCCCAGCTGGCCCCGGCAGTACGTGTAGCCCTAGGTGAAGAGTTTGGTCTTCCTCCGGGAGAAGATGGTACAGGCTTACTGGTAGCGGCTTTAAAAAGAGTTGGCTTTGACAAGGTTTACGACACTGTATTTTCTGCTGACCTTACTACTATCGAAGAGACACATGAATTCAAAGAAAGGCTTGGAAAAGGAGGTCCTTTCCCTCATTTGACTTCTTGTTGTCCGGCTTGGGTGAAATATTGCGAGCAGTATTTTCCTGACTATATAGAAAATATATCTACTTGCAAATCGCCGCAGCAAATGTTGGGTTCTTTGGCTAAGCAGGTTCAGGCACCGTTATTAAAACTTAAACCTGAACAGTTGAAAGTTATTTCTATTATGCCTTGTACAGCTAAGAAATTTGAAGCTCAACGTTCAGAACATATGACAGATGGTGTTCGTGATGTTGATGCGGTACTGTCTACTGTGGAGTTAGCACAGCTGTTCCGGGAATCCAACATTACTTTTTCAGAACTAAAACCGGAAGCTGCTGATAACCCCCTAGGTATGGCTACAGGCGCAGGAGTTATTTTTGGTTATAGTGGGGGTGTTTCCGAAGCGGTATTGAGGTTGGTTATGGATGATGCCGGATTGCCACAACCAACGGAACTTAAATTTCGGTCGCTTGATGGTAACGAAAAAGCACAGGAAATTGAGATTAAATTAGGAGAGGCTACTCTTAAGCTGGCAATAGTGAGCAGTTTGAAAGCAGCTGGTGACCTGATGAAAGATGTGCGTGCGGGACGTCGAGACTATCACCTTATTGAAGTAATGGCTTGTCCGGGAGGATGTGTAGGTGGTGGTGGACAACCTGCGGCTGCAAGCAGGATTCATGCCTGTCGCAAAGAAGGTTTGGATGATATTGATCGCTCCATGCAGCTCAGAGTTGCTTCACACAATCCTTTTGTGAAGGAGCTTTACCGGGAACATCTGAAAACTCCCGGTGGTAAGCTGGCGCATACTTTGCTTCATACCACTTATTCTTCTAGAAGGAGGATGCCGGAAAGTTCCTCTCATCCCATCATCGAAGCTCGTAATGAGGTGCTGGAAGTTTCTGTGTGCGTAGGGACAAGTTGCTATTTAAAAGGATCACATGCAGTTTTACAGACTTTACTTAATGGTGTAAAAGAGGCCGGCTGGGAAAAACAGATAAGTGTTAGTGCCACTTTTTGCCTAGAACAGTGTGATCGTGGGGTATCTGTCAAAGTAGGTGACGAGGTGCTGACCGGGGTAACACCGGAAACAGCCAAAGATATTTTGGAAAATCTAATTCGTCCGCAAATAGTTGCAGGAAAA
Source organism: uncultured Syntrophomonadaceae bacterium (assembly GCA_964562355.1). Classification (GTDB taxonomy): domain Bacteria; phylum Bacillota; class Dethiobacteria; order PWVN01; family PWVN01; genus CAZLTH01. The sequence goes on from CAZLTH010000017.1 coordinate 13,035, forward strand.
TAAGTATAAAAGATAGAAGAAGAGAATATAGAAGTAGATGTAGTAGTAGATTGAGTACTTGGTAGTCTCATCTTGATGGGGGAGGGGTGCGGAGTGTTTCTCTTCCCCCCTTTCCCCTGAACTCTGACTCCTATTTCTTATTTTCAAAATAGTCAAAAAGAAACGAGGTAATAGGCGTGAAAGCCATTAAAGTCTGTGTTGGCAGTTCTTGTTTTCTCAGAGGTGCCTCAGAAGTCATTGATCTTTTGAAGGTTCTTATTGAAAAGCATGGACAGGGAAAAGTAGAGCTTGTAGGCATGTTCTGTCAAGAAAAATGTACAGAAGGAGTAACTGTGACCATAGGCGAGGAAATTTTTTCAGGAGTTAGCATAGAAGATGTGACAAAAATATTTCAGGAGAATTTCTTGAATAAAGAACAGGGTGAAGAGAGAGAGGGATAGGCTATGGGCATTATTGAGACGACTGAAGTAAAATGCCGTGATTGTTATAAATGTGTACGCAGTTGTCCTGTAAAGGCTATTCGGATAGTGCACAGCCAGAGTTCGGGCGGACATCATGCCAAAGTAGTGGATGACCTTTGTATTTTGGATGGAGAGTGTGTGTTGGTCTGTCCCCAAAAGGCGAAAAAGGTAGTTTCTGACATTGACAAAGTTAAAGAGATGCTTTCTACTGGGGAAGTTGTTATCGCCAGCTTGGCACCTTCTTATGTTACTGCCTTTGCAGATATTTCCCCGGAACAGGTTATAGCCGGGTTGAAAGCGTTACAGTTTGCACAAGTTACAGAGACTGCTGTTGGGGCTGAGATTGTTGCCCGGGAATACGAGAGACTGTTCAAAGAAACAGATAAGCCAATGATTGCTACTACCTGCCCAGTAATAGTCAACTTGGTAGAAAAACATTACCCGGCGGCTATACCGTTTCTGTCGCCTGTTGTTTCCCCCATGGTAGCTCATGCCAAATATCTTAAAGAGCATTTTCCCCAGGCCAAAATAGTGTTCATCGGACCCTGTGTAGCGAAAATAAAAGAGGCCCAGCGCCCTGAAGCCAACGGTGTACTTGATGCCGCCATTACTTTTGCTGACTTGAAAAGTTGGTTGGAGGAAAAAGATATAGACCCCTCTTCTTTACCACCCGGCAAGCTTGATGGTGCTATCTCCCGTACGGCTAGGTTGTTTCCTACCGGGGGCGGTATGCTAAGGACAGCAGATTTAAGCACCGATATTCTTGATGAGCAAATTTTATCTGTTTCCGGTCTGGAAGAATGCCAGGATGTGCTACTTTATTTTTTTGAAAGGAAGGAACACCAGCTACCCAAACTGGTTGAACCCTTGGCCTGCAAGGGAGGTTGTTTGGGAGGCCCCATGAATCAAACTGAAGAGGATTTATACTATCGTCGAGAAAAGGTGTTACAATTTGTTCGGAGTACGGCAGATACAGAGGAAGAAGACAGAAAAACACCGCAATTGCCAGCTTCTGAACTTGTGCAGAAATATCGTAACCTGTCACCGGAAATTGATGAACCGAGTGAAAAGGATATACGGGCTATTTTGTCCAAAACTGGCAAGTTAACGACTGAGGATGAGCTTAACTGTGGAGCCTGTGGCTATAACTCGTGCCGTGAAAAAGCCATTGCTGTTTTCAATGGTATGGCTGATCCTGAGATGTGTCTTTCTTATATGCGGCAGCGTGCTGAAAAAAAAGCCAATCTCTTTCTTACTTCTACCCCTAGTGCTGCGATTGTGGTTGATGAGAGTGAAATAATCTTGGAAGCCAACGAAAGGGCCAATAAAATGTTTGCTAAATCCTGTGATAACATAGTGGGACATAAAGTGGGTGGCATTATGGATCCTGCTAATTTTAGAAAAATATTGCAAACTAAAAAATTCTTCAGAGTTAACCAAGTAAAACGGGGAAAGGACTTGTACACCAAGGAAACGTTTTTCTATGAAGAGCAGGAAAAGCTTGCTATGGGGTTGTTGCAGGACATTACAGTGGAGGTAAAGGAAAGAGAACATTATAAACATATTAAAGAGGAAACCATTGAAAAGACGCAAGGGGTAATTTACAAGCAGATGGAGGTAGCACAAAAAATAGCAGGCTTGCTGGGAGAAACAACGGCAGAAACCAAAACCTTGCTTACCAAACTTGTGCGTGTTCTGCAAGAGGAGGAAAAGAAAAATGGCTCTTCATATTGATGTTGCTACGAAGCATTTGAACAAATTCAAAGAAGAGCTTTGTGGCGATAGTGTGGAAGTAGCTAGTTCGGATGATTCGTTAATTATGGTTCTCTCTGATGGGCTCGGTAGTGGTGTGAAGGCAAACATACTATCCTCGTTGACTACCAAAATGGCAGCGACCATGTTGCAGGGAGGGCTACCAATAGACGAAGTTATTAATACTTTAGCTTCTACTTTACCTGTATGTGAAGTGAGACGATTGGCATATTCTACCTTTTCTATACTGCAGATATTCAATGACGGTACGGCTTATCTGGCGGAGTACGATTCGCCTGAAAGCTATATTGGTCATGGGCGCAAGTTGCGTTATATGCACCGGGAGAAAAAAGAGGTAAGTGGGAGGATTATTAAGGAAACGTTTTTCTCGATAAAGGAAGGAGATTGGATAGTACTACTGTCGGATGGACTTTTACATGCTGGTATTGGTGGGGTCTGGAATCTCGGCTGGGGGGCTGAGAGAGTTGGTAAGTTTTTAGAAAGTATCGTCATGACAGAAGACGATGCGCAGGATGTTGCAGAGGAGTTTATTCGTGTTTCTAATAAACTTTATGCCTCCAAACCAGGAGATGATGGGACGTGCGTAATCGTCAAAATAAGAGAAAAACGAGTTTTGTCTATGTTGGTAGGTCCACCTGTAAATAGAGAGGATGATGCTGAAGTTGTAAAGAAATTTTTTTCTGTTGAAGGGAAAAAAGTGGTGTGTGGTGGAACTACCGCCAATATAGTTGTTAGAATATTGGGTAAAACTTTATCTGTTGATTTACAATCAATGGATGAGAAAATACCTCCGATTGCTAAAGTAGAAGGAATAGACCTAGTTACAGAGGGTATGCTTACTCTTTCCTACACAGTGGAACTTCTCAAAAAGGGTATACAAAAAAAAGAAGTAGCGTTACGTAGGGATGGGGCTAGCAGGTTGACCCATGAGCTGTTATGGGCTGATAAAATTCACATAGTAGTGGGGCGGGCCATGAATCCGGCACACCAGAGTCCCGATCTTCCTGTTAATTTTGCTCTTAAACAGAAGATTGTGGAAGAATTGCTGGCCTTTCTTAGAGAGCAGGGTAAAGTTGTATCTGCAGAGTATTATTGAAGTGACTGAGTGACTGAGTGAGTCAGTTAGTAAGTTAGTAAGTCAGCCTGCGGCTGTAAGTTGGTAAGTTGGTAAATTGGTAAGTGAGGGCAACCTCTTGTGGTTGCCCGAGCAAATAAGACAGAAAATTGAGAATATTTACGAGAAGCTTTTAGATGTGATTTTTGTTCAGTTCTTCAGCATAATTTTACTATGACAAGTGACTCTAATAGAGATAATATTCACTTATGTTTTAATATCTGCAATCCGCTTTTTTAAATTTATGAGTTGTCAAACAGGTTTTTATAGTATAAATATGTAATTAATTGGCAAAATACTATAAGTTTTAGGTAAATTATTTTTGAGAAATTATGATAAATAGTAGTTATTTCCATATAAATACGCTGTGTTTTTAATAAAGCGGATTGCAGTTTTAATATTTTATCATTTGTAGTATGCGGGTTTTTATGGTATAGTACGCACGATGAGATGTTAGGTTTACTTGTTTAGTTTTTTCGAAAATGCGAGGAGTGTGGTAACGGTATGGGTGAGATGATAATAAAAGCGAAGCCGCAGAAAGCAGCGGCACGTAGGTGGACTGTTCCTCTTGC
>CAZLTH010000018.1:0-5386 GCA_964562355.1 uncultured Syntrophomonadaceae bacterium
CAGGAAGGAATTACATAAATATTGTAGAAAGTAACAATATTACAATTTTAAAAGGAGTGAAACATAATGCGTAGGAAGGTAATTTTTCTGGTGGTCTTAGCTTTAGTGGTGGTTTTAGCTTTCCCAATGATGACAGAACAAGGAGGTGAAGCAGCTGAACAGAAGTTAACTGAAAGTGTGGTTTTTCAAATTGATGCCCCTAAGTACTTTATTAACAACCAACTCCCTAGTGTCGAAATGGATGTGGCTCCCTTTATCCGGAACAATCGAACCCTTGTTCCGTTGCGTTTTCTGGCAAATGCTTTAGGTGTTGACAGCGATAATATTAGTTGGAATGATCCGGTAGTAACAATCTCCCAGCCCGGATTTCCGGTGGTTAAATTAACAATCGGAGAAAAACTTATCAATGTTGATGGAGAAATTACTACTACTGATGTCGCTCCGCTAATTGAGAACAATCGCACCATGCTTCCAGCTAAATTTGTGGCTGAAGCTTTGGGATATCAAATATCTTGGTGCTTAGAACATCAGGTAGTGCTGGTTTGGCCTAAGGATGCACCTGTCCCAGAGATTGAAAAGGTATTGGAATATTTGGTGAGTTTTAAGTGCGAAAACTTAAAAGAGGCTGTTATAATAACAGAACCAAGGGTGACACAGATAACTTGCTTTGATGAGGCATGGCAAAAATTAGTAGCCGGCAATGAAAGATTTATGGCTGGTGAAACATTAGTATGGAATTGGGAAGCTTTAAAGGAGCACCATGCGGTAGGACAATGGCCGTTTGTATCTATTGTTTCTTGTTCAGATTCCAGATTTGGACCTGAAGTGGTGTTCAACCAAGCAATCGGGGATGTGTTCATTGTCCGCACAGCTGGTAATACAGTTGCAGAATTAGCTTTAGGTTCCCTAGAGTTCTCAATCAATGTACTTAGAACTCCCTTGTTAGTCGTATTAGGTCATGAGGGATGCGGTGCCGTATACGCTACTGTAGATGCAAAAGAAGAACTACTAGAGCTACCTGAAGGATATACTCCAGATAAACTATTATATGTAGTCGGTGAAATTATACCAGCAGCGGAAGAGGCTATGATATCTCAAAAAACCGGTATAGCTCTCAGAGAATACGCAACAAAAATAAATGTAGCTATAGTTGCAGCGGAAATAATCAGAGATGGTTCAGGTATTGCGGAAGCTATTCGACGAGGAGATATAGTTGTGAAAGGTGCCAAGTCTATGTTTGACGGAAGTGTCGTTCAATTATTCCAGGTGGATTCTGCTAATGTAGACAGTTTTCTTCTCGAAACAGGGGAACATATAAGTTCTGCTTGCACATGTTGCTCTTAACAAAGAAGCATTTCATGACTATACGCCACAGAAGATAAAATCAAGACAATATTTACCAAATACGACATAAAGATAAAGAAAAAGCCTCTAAACGTTGATGTTTAAAGGCTTTTTTCGTTTTTTTTATGGCGTCCTAGGAGGGACTTGAACCCGCAACCTACGGCTTAGAAAGGCGCTTCTCTAATTTTCAGCAAAATTCTGGAAAGCACTATTCATGCAGGTCTCAGGGTGCTAATTATTTCTGAGAAGAGTATTTTGGCGGACATTTGGCGGACAACATTTTTGAAATTAAATAGCTGAAAGCTTCAAAACTTGAGACACTAAGAGAGATTTGGTTTCCTAAGAAGTGGAGTTATTTTTTCTATCTCATCATAAGATAAGCCAGTTATTCTAACTATTAAATCAATTGACAGACTTTCACCTAGCATCCTTTCTACTAATTCCAATTTGACTTCTTCTCTGCCTTCTTCTTTGCCTTCCATTTTACCCATAGCCAAGCTGTCCATTTGCGTTTTTTCAAAGGCCTCTTTAAGCACTCTCTCTACGTTAGAGATCATTTCGCTCACCTCCTCCGGATCTGATTCTTTAATAATTTTTGCCATTTCAGCCTGCTTTTCTACTGGCAAGCCTCTTGATAAAATGTTTTTGGCCCAAGTTTTAAATAGCTGGTAGTCAGAAACATCAAAGTTCTTTAAAATGCTTTCCGTTTTAGAAAACTGCTGCATTACTTCTACCGAATTCTTGGCTCTATCCATTAAAAAAACAGTCTTGATCAAGTTGGGTAGTTCCAGTAATTCTTCTTCCCGGAAACGGTTAATGTCTATGAGAATATATTTAAAATTAAGTACATGATCTGCAAAAAGTTCTTGTCCACTTAACAGTTCACGATAGTTCTGGGGCATCGTCCATTTCCCTGGTCCGTTATATATTACCAATGGGACTATTGCTGGCAAGCGGAAGCCCTTACGCTTTGTTTCGCTTTCGGGGATGTTTTTTAGAAAGTTACGCCAGATTTCTATCATGTAGAAAAGTAAGCAATGTGGCATCTGAAAGTCTATAGTGGATTGTAGTTCTAGTAGCACATAAAAGACAACTTCCTGCCCTTCGATTGTTATGTGATAGACTAGGTCTGATTCTTTTTTACTGAAATCAGGCAGAATATATGTCTTGTTGTCAAGACGCAAGTTGTCTACCTCTATTTTATCCACCCAGCCTTCTTTAACAAAACTATCTAGTAGTTCTTTGAAAATTCTTTTGCTGGTAAGTAAATATTTATAACCTGTGTCATGTGGCTGGTGAACGTCTGGAATATCAGTATTGTTATTAGTCATGCAACTCTCCTTTCAGTACCTACAGTAATTATACCATACTTCATGGCAGTTAGTCACACAAAAAAATTTTAGAAAAGCAAGATAAATACTTTATTCTGAAAACGGATTCATTTTCGGAGCAAAAGTAGGCGAAAATGGTATTTTTCAGCCTGCTATTTCAAGTTTATAAAGCTAAAGTTTGCTCTGAAAATAGTTTTCTACGCAAACGCTTAACTATATCAGCCCACTCATGAGTAGTTTTTTTCTCTATTTTTGACTGCTCGTATATCCACCATGCCCACTCTCGGATAGTTGCTCCGTGCGGTATTCGTCCTAGCTGTATTAAGATCGAATCTTTGTCCTGTATGAATTTTATCAGTCCTGTATCTTCGTTTTTTAATGCACTTAAAGCTTCAACCTCATAAAATTTATTTTGTAGTCCTCTCTTAGTTTTTACATTTGGATATATTTTTTGCAGCTCGTTATAAAATTCTTTAGGTAAAAGCTCAGGACGCCCTCTTTTTTTCTGTTCTTGCAGCATGTTTCTACCTCCACTCAATATTTTTAATTTAGGAAACGGTTTCCTAAATTATTATAAATATAACATTTTTAGCAAACTGGGTCAATGACCTCCGACAATAAATGATAAGTTAGAACTGAACAGCGCCCGATAACTAGCACTTTTTTGACTTACTACAAGAACACTTGCTTTGGATTCCCCACAGTGGGGAATCCTCTTATGTTTGAGGCTATTTTTTGGCTTTTAACAGGCGAAATACGAACCTATTTTTTGAAAGCATACTAAAGTACCTGCTGGGAGGCTTTACCTCCCACCGCTCCTATAAGAAGCAAAAACCAGGCCTCCCTCCCCTATAAAACGTCTATTTTTGAAGAGGCCTAACCTCGCATTTTTCAAAGTCGACCACCAGCCGAAAAACACCAACTTGCCTAAGCACAATATTGCACTGCGTCAGAACAACGTTCGGACAAAACAAGCAAGTTCTGACAACGTATAAGAGACAGCTAACAACAATGACAGCTTAACAGGAGTGTTTTGTAATCGCTTGTGGAAAATTTTCCACAAGCGTCTTTTCTTCGTCCACCGGCAGCCTACAACGCCTGAATAATAATAACAATTTAAGAGCCCGCCTGCAGGCGGGCTCTTACCTAACTACTACAGCTAACTACTCCACCCAAACAATAACCAACAACTTCCATCAACTACTCCGCCCAAACAATGACAAACAACTACCACCAACAACTTCCATCGACTACGACACCTAACTACACCGTCCAAACAATGACAGACAACTTCCATCAACTACGACACCTAACTACTCCGCCTAACTACCGATCAAGCAACAACAGAACAACGCTCAGCCAACAACGCCCACACAACGCCCAGCCAACAACAGACAATAACAGTCAATAACAGTCAATAGCATACTACAACAGAACATAACAATTAACAACAATTTGCAATTATTACCAACAGACAGCAACAAAACATAACAACCAACAACAGCCCACACAACACCACATGCCAATAAGTCAGTAGTGGAAGAACGTGTTCGCCGCCCTGCGAGCGGCTTTTAAATCCCAGTTTATTAGTAGAACGTTTTACATGTTCAATGCCGCCTGCCGGCGGCATCTTTTAAAAGAAGAACGTTTTACATGCCTGTTGGCATTTAGTGGTACGTTTTAAATGGTACGGTTTAAATGCTGTAAGCGCCGCCTGCAGGCGGCGCTTTTTAGAATGTTGGATGAGTTGCCTAGTTACTGAGTTGCCGAGTTTTGGCTTAGTTGTTGGTTTACATAATATTGTTTAGTTGTCCAACCTGACAATACTGACAGGGAAGAACCAGCCGCCTGCAGGCGGCTGGTTCGCTTACATAAGTAGTAAGACAAAATACGACAAATTGGCTTACATAATACAAGTTTACATAATACTGGCGGTGCTTGCAACATTTGTCGCCAGGCGAAACTAGTCTTGTCATACAAAAAAAGCTATACTGGGCGTGGGTTCGTAGGGACTAGCGCCAGTCCCTCCTAAAACTAACGTTTTAGTTATTAATGTGTGTGAGGCCGGTTCTGTCTGTGTGTGTGTGCAGCGTAGCGGCTAAAGTCCTATATGGGAACCCCCGAGAAAACCAAAAAACCTGTTGCCAGAAAAAATATTATGTAAACCAGTTGTGCTAGTTAGTTTGGAAATATTTTACTGAGATGTATTGTCTGAATTGTTTGATGTTGGCTGGGCGTTGTTCTGGCAGTGCTTGATGTTGGCTGGGTGTTGTTCAGTCTGGCTATAATGTTAGAAGAGAATTCTTACCTAAGAGAAACCGCCGCCGAAGGCGGCGGTTTTGCCTATATAGTTTTGCCTATAGTTCTGATTTTTTATGTTTGTAGGCAGGAATTTTATAGAAAATGTGGAATTATTGTTTGTGAGGAGCGTGAAATATAATGAAAAAAATAATGTTGTTAGTTGTTGTGTTTTTAATGTTGTTACCATCTCAGGCGTTGGCGGTGGCGTTTCCCGAGTTAAAACCTGGGATGCATGAAGTGCTGGCGTTGGCTAATATTCAAAGTGTAGTATTTCCTATAGATCTGAGGTTCTTTAGCGTAAATGATGATTGGTTTAGCATGGATGTTATGACTTTTGTCGTGCCTAAGTATTCACGCAAAAATAACTTTCCGAAGGCGTAATTATAACATATTGGTCGCCACCTATAAAA
>CAZLTH010000018.1:5486-15555 GCA_964562355.1 uncultured Syntrophomonadaceae bacterium
AAATGACATAACGGCATTAGAGCCAGTTTGTAATAATTCTTTGCTTGCTATCACCTGTTGCGTTTTGATAGAGTAACGCCTTATAGTAGTAGATATTTTTTGCGTGAACCCTAAGTATGACAGAACCGTTTTACCAGTTCGTTTCTTGGCGAACGCTCTTGGTGTTTCGAACGATAATATTGAGTGGTTCGGTGACGAAGGTCGTGTTTTATTAGCACAACCCGGTCGTCCACGTGTCGAGTTATTCGTGGGTAAAAAGTACATGCTTATAGACGGTGTCAAAACGACTGTATTTGGTGAAGGCGCAAATGCTAAGATGGGCATAGCACCACTTATAAAAGCGTACCTGATTGTCCTCATGGTTGGGGTCGTACGTTTTTACCTGCTCGTTTCGTGGCGTACGCATTAGGTTTCGATGTACGTTGGGATCAGGCTCTTAACGCTGTCATCATGACACCTCGTGGCGCTACTGACGGTGAATTTCTGGCTGGTACACTTGTGCAACTATCTAGTATAAGAGATATGGGACACGTTGAGGGCTTTGACATGCTACCCAGCGGTTTTAACGCTATTCGTCGTGGTCCCGGTGCTGGGCGTGAGGTTATTTATAGGACTGGGGGGATAGTATCGTCTACTTCGCGGGGAAGAATAGTTTTTGTTGATGGTACTGTCGAAGAAACTGAGGTTATCGATATATCAGTTAGTGTTGGGAACTTAGCTGCTGACATTGCTACTTTGGAAGAGTTCTTAGAGTTTAATTTCCCTAACGAAAAAACTAGGATACTGGCGTGGTTTAGTGGTGCAGAAAAAGTCCCACCTCAATGGGAAGGCGATCCACCCATGTTTGGTGGCAATATACCTGTAACAGAATTTACATCCGACGGTGTTACTTTTGGGATGGTTGTTTCTTCAACTAGACTAAGTTTAATTTTGCATATAGATATTAGAATGAATTAGAAGAGTAGGTTTTTGTATGCGAAAACTATTAATTTTATTATTAGCTTGATGCCTGTAATACAGAAAGCCCTCAAACCCAATGTTTGAGGGCTTTCTGTTTCTGACTTACACTGCAAGTTACCCTGCAAGTCACACTGCAAGTTGGGTCAACCGTTTTACGTTAGAGGCATCCAATTTTAAAAGATCGCAGAGTGTGATGAACCATAGGCTGTCTAGAAAACGATCAACCTCGTCCCGAGTGTTTGGCTTTTTAATATAGTCTTGGTTGGCTTGTTTTAATATCTGGATAGCCAACGCTTCAATACCGACATCTTTTCTATTAATTGGCATGTTACGTACCTCCTATTTTTTATTTTTAGCTTCTTTGGTTCGGATGTTAGCCGCCGTTTTCTTAAGTAGTTCGATGAACTCCGGCTCGTAGTCTATTTTCCGCAATGGTGCAATACGTCTTTTCTTTTTCTTTGGCATGTTGGCTCCCCCTCTCTTAGAATTTTTTATGAAACTACTACTAGTTGTCGTTGGTTATTGTTGGTTGTGACTAGTTTTTATAAAACGTCTAGCTAGTTTTATAAAACTACCGGTGAAATGCTGTTCAACAATTGATACTTGCAACTTCCGGCAGCCTATTTTTTAGGTGATCCTCTTTATACAATTACGTCTGAATACGATAATGTTTGTTGTACTGGTGGTTCTAGACAAAACATTCTTCACCATTAATAGAAGAGAGCCCGCCTGCAGGCGGGCTCTCTTAAAAATTGACATACTAGTTATACCCTGCAAGTTACCCTGCAAGTTGGATAGGCTTTCTTACTACTGTGAAAGCAATGCGAACAATATTACTAGCCCAACAACAAGAATGTAATAAAATTTAATAGCAATCCAGTCGTTGAAGTTTTGTACTGTTTTCAATGTTCTCTCTTTAACCTGCCTAAAAAAACGTTTTACCCGGTAGCCTGGCTTTCTCTGTTCTTTCCGATGTTGTTCAACTATTGCTTGAACATATAATGCGGCTTTTACACCTGTGTATTCATCTTTGTCCTCTGTAGGTATGTTTGACTTTTCTTTTTCATTAACCACGATGATCGCCCCCTCAAAATATATTAAGCTGCTCGCTTGCTATTTCTGACAATATAGTAATTTCTGGTTGACTATTTTTTAGTTGAACCTCTCTATAGAGTTGCACCTGAATACGATAATGTTTGTTGTACTGGTGATTCCAGACAAAACTTTCTTCCTCATCTTCGTAATTACAGAAGTTACACCTATAGTTGCCATTCGGTAATATTAGTGGTGGTTTATGTTTATATTCCATACAGATCACTCCTGTTGTATTTTTGTTGATATTAACAGAAGAAGTAACGAAGAAATGGAAATGGAGGTGGAGAGACGCCTCTTTTTCTTGTTGACTGTCATTGTTGACTGAACGTTACTGTGCATTGCTGGGCGTAGTTTTCGTATTACACCTAACCGTAAGTAGTAATATTGTCTATTGGTTTTCCCCACCAAATAGCTATTTTTTCGAGGTCGTTTATTGGAAATGTCTTTTCCCAAGTTTCTTTAAGAGAAAACGGGTCTTCTTCTATCAGCATAAATATTAAGATTAACTCAGGTTGTGTAGCGAATGGTATAGATTTGTCTATTGATTTTTCGATTATAGACTTGATTTTATCGTTGTTCTTCTGTACGAATGTCTCAAATTTTAGGTTAAATTCAGATGGAGTAAAATTCAACAACAATAAAATATGCTCTAAAAACATAGATGTGAGCTCTCGATCCGGTTTTTCATCAAAGAAAATAATTCCAACGGGTTCAATAATACGTTGAAGAACATTTTTGTTAAAACCGTCAGTAGATGGTGGCTTACTGCTGTGTTTATTTATTTGCTCTTCTAGTTTTTTAACAAGTCTCATAATACATTACCTCCTAGTTTTATTTTCTTTCCGCCGAATGTTTGCTAGTGTGGCTCTAAGTAATTCTGTGAACTGTGGTGCATATTTGACTTCTCGTGGTGGTAGTATGACTATTGGTTTCTTTTTCCTGGCTGGGCTTTGTTCTTGAATTACTGGACGTTGACCAGACGTTGACCGGACGTTGCTAGTCATTGACTGACCGACACTAGTTTTAGAAAAGCGCCAGCCACAGAACCAGAAATGTTAGACATATGAAAAATAATAGAAAAACGAAAATTAGTAAAAGAAAAAATAGCAAAATACCTAAGAAAAATTTGGAACAAATTCTAGCTGCTAAATGGTGCAAAAATATCACTTACTTTCTGTAAAATATTAGGAGAAAAAACACCTAAAAATAGCCTGTTTTTGACTGTTTTTTAGGCAGTGGTTGGAAAAAATTAGCAATACCGCGGAGATGCTGATGTTTAATGACTTTTTTGTTGCGGGGTTTTTTCAAAAAACCTGAAAACTTAATGTTAAGAGGTTTCTAACCCCGCAAGTTATGGTATAAGAAAACGTTAACTTCAAAAAAAGCTTAGTTTTCCAAAAATTAGCAATCGCAAGAAATGCTGATGTTTACTGGTTTTTTGACTGTTTTATAGTATTTGAAAAGAGCAAAAAATTGCAAATCGCTGGGATGCCGATGTTTACTGGCTTTTTTGACATCGCCCCCGGAAAAACGAAAATTTTGGTTTTTCAGAGGCACTAAAAAATAGGTGAATTCTGAAATGGTTGGTTTTTGGCTTTTTTGGTGGCTATTTTTAGAGCGTGGTTTTTGGCTTTCTGGCGGCTATTTTTTAGGTAAAATTAGTTGCCGTGGCCTCGGACTTCGTAGTTAGGTAGAAACCCCGCCTGCAGGCGGGCTTTCTCTTTCTGTCTACTATTTGGCTATTGACTGTTATTGGCTGGGCGTTGTTTGCTGTTGTTGGTTGGGCGTTGTTCTGCTGTTATTGGCTGGGCGTTGTTTGCTGCTGTTGGTTGGTTGTTATTGGTTGGGCGTTGTTCTGATGTTGGCTCTTCCCTCGCTGTCTATTATTTGCTTGTTACCAAAGAAAAAATGAAGTGCTAGGATGAGACTAGACTAATTGTTGAGAGGCGGCTGTGGCGTCGCTGGGTGAATTTTCCAGCCGTTTGCTTGCCTGCTACCATTAAGCTATTCTATTTGCGCTGGTGGTGGTTGGGGCGTAGCTGGTTAGCTGTGGTGTTGGTATTTCTGCCTAGTGGAGGCAATTCTTATGCAACTGGTGCGTTGTAGTAAAATTAAGTAGAATTACTGAAAAAATGAACTTGCTAATTCTTCTTAGCATTTTAAAAATGCCATGTGCTGCGTCACACACTCAACGAATCCATGCGTGACGCCTCAAAACTACCGCCAAATATAGCTTTTGGTGAAAGCGTCACACGTGTCACGCATGGATTCCAATTAAAGTCTTTTTTTGCGTTTTTTACACTTTTTATAACACGTATATGAAAAAGCGTGTTACGAAAAACGTAAAAATTTCCTTCCCCTTATAATAATAGAGATCGACGTGTGACACGTGTGACGCAGGGCTAAAATAGTCAATAACCATGGTGGTTTCAGCTGTCACACACTCACTTTTTTCCATGTGTGACAGTGTGTGACAAAAAATGTGAAAGAACGTTAAAATAACCAACAAGCATCGGTACTTTTTTAGCGTCACACGTCGCTTTTTTTGTCACACGTTGTAGTTAATTCAGAATTTTCATACTAACGGCTGTAATGTCAATAACCACGGTACTTTTTTTAATTATAGTAATTTAGGAAACGGTTTCCTAAATTAAAAAATTTGTATTGCTAACTTTTCTTAGCATTTGCTAGCTTCTCTTAGCAACTAAATTAAAAAAAAATCGTTAAAAATATCTTTAACGACTTTTTCTACCTCGTATTAAAAAGCTTTGATTATCCGGACTTATAGGAAATTTCGATTCTTTCTAATTTTTTTTCAATCTTATTCGGCGACGGTAGTACTACCTCATTTTCAACTGAACTTAATTTAATACCACTCCAATAACGCTCTCTTTTTGTTCCAGTTCCAATCCTCTTTTGGTATTCTACTACATCTGGCGCAAATACTTTTAATGTGTGTTTGATTCGGTTTTGTGCAACTGGCTTTAGTCCCTCTTCTAATGCCCAAGTTCTGTAATATTCATACAGTGCAGATTTGCTAATCTCAGCATCCTCACGAATTTCAACATTATCCTGACAAAAAGCAAGCACAGAATTATTCATTCTTTTGTATTCATCCAGCTTTTTCTTCGTTTGTTCAGTTTCACTAAAATTATAACTATGGTCGTGAAGCCAGCGTAGCTTAGAAACAGCTACATTCAACATTCCTGATAATTCATCGGGTTGGCTTAAAATTTCTCGTAAATTAGTAATAGCATTTTTGCCTTTCTTGAATTGATTGTCGAATGGTACTATAAGCCAACGGCGGTAAAAAGCATACGTTACATCAGTACTGCGTGGGATTTCATTTGCGCTAAAAATAAGTTTGGCATAGTTTCTGAAATTAAATTTCTGTTTGAATTTGAATTCTGCTGATAACAAGTCGCCAGAAATAAGGATTTTAAAACTCTTGCTGCTAGTCATTGCTTTACGATCTAAATCTGCAAAAAGATTGGCAAGCTTGCCGTGAAGTTGTGCTGCGGTAAATTTGTCATCCTCTAAATTTTGCAAGCTTATACTAGAGACATTTTCTTGTCCTAGAAAAGCACTGAGTGTGTCAATGAATACTGACTTACCATTCTCGCCCTCACCAACAAATAATATAGCTTTTTCAAATTTATTATTTGGTACAAGACAAAAAGCAAATATTTCTTGAGCTAATGGCACGAGATCAGTTCCAAGCGTAGTTAAGAAAAACTTGTCAAGTTCAGGACATTTTTTCTCTGGATCATAAATGATAGGAAGTTGTACTAATTCAAATATTTCCGGAGTATGGGGTTCTAGTTCGCCTGTTTTCCAATTCAGGCGGCCATTTTTTACATTAATGTGTGTACGGCTGATTTCAGGAGGGTTGGTATGTACCTCTCTACGAATGTGTTCAACAACTTCTCTTATACGTGAATTGCTTGAATATTCTTCAAGTAAAGTCTGTGCTTTGAATGCAAGAACATTCTCGCCTCCTAGTCTGTAAACACCGTTCTCGTATATATAAAAAATACCATTTATAGTTTTAAAATGAGTCCTAGTTGTAATTGTATCAGCTAATCTTTTCGGTATAAATCTGCTCTCTTCAAAATATGGCGACTTGGCTTTCTTACTTTCTTTACGTTTATTTAACTTACGCTTACTTGGTTCGTATTTCTCCGCACTGGTGGCAATCCGGACAAGTTCTTTTTTTGGAAGTGGAGGCTCACATTTAAAAAATAAGTGCAAACCACCACTAGGCGTAGATTGTCTTAAAGCATTTGTTTCAATATTTAGTTTTTCCCAGTTCGCCCAACCGTCAATATTATTTTTACAATCAATGTCCACCACAACCAATCCACTCTTACCACAATCCAAGCCAACATTGTAATCAGGGTTTTCCGTCCAATATTTTTTGATTTCCTCAGAATCTACAGTTGATTTCTCGCGCCATTTAAAACCTCTTAATGGTATTTTCGTGTTCGGTAACAACGGAAATACATACCAACCACACTTTGCATACTCCAAAATCTTATTGATTTTGCCATTGACTTCTCCTATGTTCTTTAGTATATTATTAGTTGCGTGGTTTTCTGTCGCTACTAATTGTGGCGACTTTTTTTCTTTCTGTGGATATATTCCTGAGAAATCGTTACTATATTCTGCCTCCATTGCCTCTTGTTTCTCTTCAAACTTTATTTGTGCCACAAGATCAGCTTCAAACCCCTGCTCAGAAACACCCTGTTCTAATTCTTCCTCGAATTTCGCTCCCGCTTCAAGATCGTCGCAGTACTTACTATCATACTCGATTTCCTCCTCCGGCGGCATATCTTTTGGGTCTATCTCAGTTTCCTCTTCCGTGAAAACAAACCCATCGTCTTCTTCATATTCCTCAACAAACATAGGCATTTCGTTCTTAAAAGCCATAGTCAACCACCTCCATTATTTTACTTTTTAGCTTTACAAGTTTCTCCTCATGACACTCCGGAGAATACTCTTCACCATAGATTAGAAAACAATTATCTGATAATTCAACGCCGCAAGTAAAACAAAATATTTTCTCAATTGACAAAAGACATCACCTCCTAAATTATTTGGCCTATTCTCCTAAGTCGGACTTGATCGAAAAGCAGTTCTTCTCCTAAGTCGGACTTGATCGAAAAGCGAATCCTATAACATTTCTTCCTCAAAAGTGCTACATAGTTCCTCAAGTCGTTCCCTGTCTACTGCTTCTAGTTCTTTTAATTTAGTCCGTGCGTCTAAGTCTAAATATTTCTTTATACTACTTTCAATTTTCTCAGTCAGAACCGGTATAGTGAGAGCATCAAGTTCAACAGACACGTCACCATTCTTAGCTATAAACGCTTTGGCTCTAGCATCGCTTTTTTAGCTGGGACTGGTGGCAACTTATATTTATGAATATCCTCTAATGTTAACGATACTTTTTCCATTATTGGCGCAACTCCGAAGAAATTTAAGCTGTCGCCTATAGCTCTGTAAATATCTTCACCGGACGGATCAAAGTCACCAAAGTAAAGAATATGAATAGGCTTATCTTTAATCCGCTTGAAACGTTGTGCCGCAGAATGATAAGCACTCCAAGAGTTATAACCACGTCCAACAGCTAAAGTCACACCATATTTCATTACAACGTCCCTAAACACACCAGATAAAGCATCTTTCTCAAGCCAAACTTCTATATGTCTTGGCTGGTTCTGCCAAACATTTCTAGCATAACCATATTTAATTGACTCAACAAACTCTGGTAAGTTCTCATACATTCGCCAAACAACAGGTTGTCTTCCTCGATCCTCCATGTTGTACCACGAAACCGACCCCGCTTTTCGTGCTTTAACAAGTGTAGTACTTAAATTAGAATAACTTCTTTGTGTATTCTCAACTATGTTTTTTGCTACTAATTGGTAATATACTTGGCGTAATGTCATTTTAATACCAGGGTTTTCTGCAAAGACTTCATTAACGGCATCAATTAAGTCTAATGTTTTTTGTCGCATACTAATTCACCTCCTGTAAGTCGCTTTTTCGGTTTTTCTTTCCCATATTAAAACCTAGCTCCTGACGTCTTTTTTTTACACATGAACTACAATTACCACGTACTGATAACTCCACTCCTGAAAACTCTCCACCACAGCAAGCACAAAATCTTTTTCCACCACTCCATTCATGCCGTATTTTTTTCAAAACACACTCACCACAAATAGCATGTAACGAAAGCCTCTCTTCTTTCCTGCAATAACTACAAAACTTTTTCTTCATAAATTATCCCTCTCTTCCTAAATTTTTCTAAGTGTAACGCTTTCGTCATTACGAGTCAACTCCAAACCAACTATTAATTTTTCTTAATATTTTGCAGTGGTATAATATAGCTTCTGAAACAATTTTGAACAAAAAATGCCTAACGATGCAAGTACCGCTAGACATTGGCAGACAGGACGTTTGATAGCCTCCGCTTCTCTTACTATTAAAATTAAAACATGGACTAGAATATTGCTGAACCGTAATAGCGCCTTGTTTTTTAAAAAACCGTATAATATACTTAACCACAAGAAGGGAGAGAAATAATAGCAGGTTCAATTCAAAAAAGAGGCGAAAATACTTGGCGGCTAGAAGTTGCTAAAGGCACAGATAACAGAGGCAAGAAGAAAAGATTTACAAAAACTGTGCATGGTAGCGAAAGACAGGCGAAAAAAGAATTAGCTTTGTTTGTGGCGGAAGTGGAAGGAAAACAGTCTTTACTGACGGAGAGCAGTACGCTGGCTGTTTTCGTTGAAAGATGGTTATTGGATTATGCAGAACCGCACTTGTCGGCACGAGGCGTACAGCGGTATAAAGAATTGTTAGCCCGGGTTCTTGACGCAATGGGACATTTAAAACTGGCGCAGATTACACCGTTGCATATTATAAAGTTCTATACTAATTTACGTGCGGACGGTGTGCGAAAAGACGGTAAGCCAGGCGGACTGTCGCAGGAGACTATCAAGCATCATCATACTGTAATCAAAAAAATGTTAAACGATGCTGTAAATTGGGGTTTGCTTGTTACTAATCCTGCCCTGAAAGTGAAGCTTCCAAAGAGACGGAAACAAGAAGTAGTTTTTTATAATGAAGAGGAAACAGGTAAGTTATTAGTTGCATTGGAGCATGAAGAAATTCAGTTTCAACTCATGGTGCAACTAGCTATTGTAACTGGTTGCCGCCGGGCAGAAATAATAGCCCTCCAATGGTCGGATATTGATTTTAAAAATAATGAAATTGAGGTTAAGCGAGCTATTTCCGTTATAACAGGGCAAAAGCAGGAAACTAAAGCACCTAAATCCGGCAGGTTTCGTAGACTAACAATTCCTGAAAGTATAGCGAAAGCATTAAAGAAGTATAAAAAACAGCAAAGCAAAGAACGTATTAAAAGAGGATTAGGCAAAAGCATTTGGTTGTTTACTGGTAGAAGTGGCGAATTAATGCACCTAGACACTTCCGGCAAACAATTTGCTCGCTTTATAAAAAAGAATAAGTTAGCACCTATCACTCTGCATGGTCTGAGGCATACACACGGGACGACTTTAATAGCTGCTGGTCTAGATATTCAGACAGTAGCTCACAGGCTAGGACATAGTGAAACGTCAACGACTTTAGATATTTATACTCATCTTCTAAAAAGTGCTGATCAGGCAGCTGCTGATGTAATGGAACAAATTCTGGTGAAGAATAAAATAAAGCAAACCAGCAGCGAATTTAAACCTCCAAAAAATACTTTCCTATAGAAACAAATGGCGGAAATTTGGCGTCCTACAGTTTACAACAGAACGCCACAGTCCACCACAGAACACCACAGCAAGACAATATTTGCCAAATACGGACATAAAGAAAAAGCCTCTAAACGTTGATGTTTAAAGGCTTTTTTCGTTTTTTTTATGGCGTCCTGGGAGGGACTCGAACCCGCAACCTACGGCTTAGAAGGCCGTTGCTCTTCCAGTTGAGCTACCAGGACATAAAT
>CAZLTH010000019.1:0-15411 GCA_964562355.1 uncultured Syntrophomonadaceae bacterium
TGGACGAAAAGACAAGTAAGATTGTACAGGTTATTTAGGAACAAGCCCTAAGGCAGCGGCGCTGATAGCCGCTTTTGCGTGCGCATATACCAAGCCGCTTTGTAAAAATACGGTATAAGGAGGCCCTAGGGGAGCATCGGCTGATAACTCCAAAGAGGATCCTTGAACAAAAGTTCCTGCCGCCATGATAATATCTCTTTCATATCCGGGCATATAAGCTGGCACTGGTACCACGTGAGAGTTTACTGGAGAATATGACTGTATCTGTTTGCAAAACTCCTGTAATACTTCCGCTTTACCAAAGCGAATGGTTTGAACTAGGTCGCCTCTTTCTTGGTGAAACTTGGGCTGTACTTCAAAACCCAGTTTTTCAAATAGAGCAGCTGCAAATACGGCTCCTTTAAGTGCTTCGCCCACGAAATGCGGTGCTAAGAAAAATCCCTGCAACAAACGATGATTTGTACCCAGTGAAGGACCCATCTCCATCCCTGCCCCGGGTACGGTCAACCTGCCAGCAGCTTTCTCCACCAAGCCTTTGTTGCCTACAATATAGCCTCCGGCAGGAGCCAAACCGCCGCCGGGGTTTTTGATTAGCGAGCCGGCTATCAAATCTGCGCCTACTTGCAATGGCTCCCTATCTGCCACAAATTCACCATAACAGTTGTCCACAAAAACAGTGGCAAGCGGAAAAACTTTTCTGACATTTCTTATTAGAAATTCGAGGTCAGCAATAGTTAAAGCAGGGCGCAAGGTGTAGCCACGAGAGCGCTGGATGTAGATCAGTTTGATTGGTTGTGTGGGAGTTTTGCTTTTTAGTTTGGTAAGTAAAGCCGCTTCGCTTCTGCTATTGATATCATCTATAGTATCAATAGCAAGGAAGTCAACATTGAAATCTCGCAGTGACCCGGTATCGTTAGAACTATTTTCTTCTCCCAGAACCATCTGTAGCGTATCATAAGGCTTCCCTGTTACGGATAAAAATTTATCTCCCGGTCGTAGCAAACCATAAAGACAACAGGCGATGGCATGGGTACCGGAGACTAATTGAGGCCTTACCAAGGCAGCCTCTCCCCCGAATACCTGGGCAAATATTTTTTCTATCTTTTCTCTGCCGACATCATTATAGCCATATCCTGTTGTTGTTTGAAAATCTTCGTCTCCTACCTTGGTCTGGCGAAAGGCTTGCAGTAACTTTACCTGGTTGAAGGAAGCTATAGCAGCAATATCCTGCTGCGCTTCACGAACAATTTCCTCTACTTCATCAATTATACCTATAAACCTCTGGGGGAAATTTAAATATTCCTGCCAATTCTTCAACTATCAACCGTTTCCGTTGCTGTTGCACTATAAAAAGTAAGATTTCTGGCTGGAACTACGGTGGAAACAGCATGTTTATAAATCAGCTGTTGCCTACCGTCAACATCCAAAAGCATAGTAAAGTTATCAAAACTACGTACAGTACCTCTTATTTGATAACCATTTATCAAGAAAATAACTACCGGAATATTGTCCATTCTAATCTGATTAAGAAAATTATCCTGTAAGTTGACAGGTTTTTTGTTCATCATAATCTCCTCCTGTTTTATCTTTTAGACTTTGTTTCTTATACTTCCTCTAGTTCTAGACAGAAGGGGAATTCTCCTGCTGTCAAACTGCAAATTTTTTCAACCACCTCTGCTTGAGAGGTGGTCTCGTCCTCTAGAGTAAACCAGATAATGCGCTTGTCTTTTCTAAACCAAGTCAACTGTCTTTTAGCCAAGCGGCGTGTATCTCTTTTCAGTTCCAAAATGGCATCAGCGAGGCTGAGCTCCCCCTGAATATACTTTATCATATGTTTATACCCTAACCCCTGGAATGACTTTAGATTTCCCGAGTATCCTCTTGCCAGCAAAGATTTTACTTCTTCCAGCAAACCGTTTTGCATCATCTGATCGACTCTGCTATCTATGTGCCTGTATAGATCTTCCCGGGGACGGTTAATGCCTATCATCAGAGATTTATAGACTGGCTCTTTTACAATCGTGGCCTTAACCTGCCCGGTGATTGATTTGCCGGTAAGAGAAAAAACTTCCAGCGCCCTGACAACTCTTCTAGTGTCATGAGGGTGTATTTTTTTAGCAGCAGCAGGGTCTAGCTCTTCTAGTCTTTTATGCAAAAGCCCCGGGTCGGCTAGTCGGGCTTCTTCCAGCAAAGCTTCTCTGATTTTTGTGGAGCCTTCTTGCTGACTGAACTCGTAGCCATAAACAAGAGCGTTAATATAGAGTCCTGTTCCTCCTACCAAAAGGGGCAACTTGCCTTTGTTGAAAATTTCCTTTGCAAAACACCCCGCTTCCTGCTGGTAGCGAGCTACATTATAGTCTTCCTCCGGTTCGACCGCATCTATCAAATGATGAGGGACAGCTTTGCGTTCAGCCACAGAAGGTTTGGCCGTACCTATGTTCAAATAACGATAAACCTGCATGGAATCCGCAGATATTATCTCGCTCTTGATTTTTTTTGCTACCTCCAATGAAATAGCTGTTTTGCCTACAGCAGTAGGCCCTACTATGACCAATAATGGAATCATCAAATCTCCCATTATTTATTTCTCAAAAAATTCTTGGCTATTTCTTTTTTGCCGATAATAATTTGTACTGGTCGCCCATGTGGGCATGTAATCTGCGTTAAGTTATTTGCCCCGGCAATAACCTGCTCCATTTCCAGCCGGGTTAGTTTCTTGCCGGCTTTAACAGCAGCTTTACAGGCCATAATCTGATATATCTTCTCTTTGAAATCCTTCTCACTGGCGGAATCATCTTCTCGCAAAATCTCTTCTAGCATATCTTGTATCAGCCGGGTAGTGTAATTGGTTTTCAGAAAAATAGGTACAGCTCTTAAAACAAAGGAGCGTTCGCCAAATTCCTCTAGGCATAACCCGGCGGCATTAAATTCCGGCAAGCGCTCTTGCAACAGGTCAGCTAGATCGCTGTCAACTTCTAGAACGTCAGGTAAAATCTGTTGCCAAAACGGCTGGGCACTCTCTGCTTCTTGTTTAATCTTTTCATAAAGAATACGCTCGTGGGCAGTATGCTGGTCAATGACAACCAAGTTCTCTTCTGTATCCTGGTATAAAATATAGGTGTCAGCTAATTGGCCGATAAGAATGTTTCTGCCAATTGTACTTACCGTGCTTACGGTATTAACTGTATTGACTGCACTGCTCATTCTCTTTTCTGTTCCTTTTTCAGCTACAGCATTCTCCCTGGAAGACCCTTCTTGCCAATGTTTTTCTTGTGTCAAGGCTTCTTGTCGTTCATAGGTGGATAAATCATATTCCTGCCTTTGTTCACTGCCTTCATTTACCTCTGCGGCTAGGCTATCTTTTTTCTTTATGCTGACTTCTCCGGCTATGCTCTCTGTAGTCGCTGCATCGCCCTCGTTGGCTACCTTGGTCTTACTATGTACATTAGCATTAGCTCCACTAAAATCGCTGCCTGCTCTAATTTCAGTGGCTTTAATGGAATCAGCTGAGTCAACGGCTTCACTTATTTTGCCCCAAAAAGAGTCCTGTTCCCGTGCTTTTTCTACTGTTTCTGCTCCTCCTACCCTTTTCTCTGCTACTTTCTTTGCTTGTTCCTCATTTCCATAAACATATTTCACTGGTAAAATAGTCCTAGGAATTAAATCTGCCTCGTTCAAGGTCTTTTTAAAGGAATCTCTCAACTCTTGGAAAATTTCTTTTTCAGAGCTAAAACGGACTTGTCTTTTAGCTGGATGTACATTGACATCTACTAGGGAGGGATCAATACTAAGATTGACAACGCAAAGAGGATAGCGTCCTTTAGGGAGCAAGGTATGGTAAGCTTCTTCCAAAGCCTGGTTTAAGAGACTACTTTGTATATATCTTTTATTAATAAAAAAAGTCTGTTGCGCCCGGCTACTCCTGCTGTAATCTGGTTTGGAGAGCCTACCTGCTGCCTGGAAAAAGCCGCCGTCTTCGTAGCTGTAAGCAACAAAACTATTGATAGCCTTCAGACCATAGACGCTGGCGATAACCCCCAGCAAGTCACCATTTCCGGCAGAAGTAAAGGTCTTTCTCCCCTCAACCGTCAAGGAAAAGGCTATTTCAGGATAAGCCATCGCCAAACGAGTTACCAGGGTGTTAATCTTACTAGCTTCCTGCGAAGAGGACTTGATAAATTTCAACCTGCCGGGAACGTTGGAAAAAAGATTCTTCACCCTGATATCGGTACCCCGGGAAGAACCGACTTCCTTGAGTTCCCTTATCTCCCCTCCCTCGACCGCTAGGCAATTGCCTGCTAGGGTATCTTCTTCCTGGGAAGTAATCTCTAGAAGGGAGACGGAAGAAATGCTAGGCAAGGCTTCCCCTCGAAAACCAAGAGTTTGCAGACGACACAAGTCCTGAAAGACGCTGATTTTGCTGGTAGCATGGCGTTTAAAGGCCAACGGCAGCTCTTCCGCTGACATGCCATCACCATCATCAATCACCCTGATTTCATCTAGCCCACCTTTTTTAAGCCTGATATCTATACTGCTACTGTTTGCATCTAGTGAATTTTCTACAAGCTCTTTAACCACCGATACTGGGCGCTCTACCACTTCTCCTGCTGCTATCTGGCTGGCAGTAATTTTATCCAGTACTTTTATTTTACCCATCATTATAGCCATTCCTTTCATTTCGCTCCAAGCACAAAACGCAATGAAATACCGATCTTGAATGATTTGCCATTTTTAATTCTTTTGAATTCTACTTTCAAACCTTCTACTTTCTACTTTCAAACTCGTTATATTTTATCTCTAACTGCAGTTCATGCACCTTTTGCACAACTTCTAGGGGGGTCATACTAACTAAATCAAGCTGCTTGATTTTCTCCTTAATCTCCGGGTATAGTACCTGATTTTTTTCCGGCATGACCACCTGCTCATGGGCAGAAAACAGGGGTATTCCTTGGTCCTCCTGTCTAGCTGCTACTTCATTCTTCCAGGCAATCTTATTGGACTCCAGATTAATGAGAATCTCCTTAGCCCTGTTTATAAGGTCTGCTGGTAATCCAGCCAGCCTAGCTACTTGAATACCGTAACTCCTGTCAGCTCCTCCCGGAACTACTTTGCGTAAAAAAACAATTTCTTCTCCTCTCTCTTTGACGATAATATTGAAATTTCTTGTACCGCTTAAGCTATTTGCCAGTACCGTAAGCTCGTGGTAGTGACTGGCAAAAATCGTTTTAGCTTCAATACGATCATGAATAAATTCTGTCATCGCCCAGGCAATACTTAGTCCATCGTAAGTGCTGGTGCCCCTGCCTACTTCATCCAAAATTATCAAGCTGCGCCGGGTAGCATTTTTTAATATATTGGCCACTTCATTCATTTCCACCATGAAAGTGCTGCGTCCGCCTGCCAAATCATCAGTGGCGCCAACCCTGGTAAATATCCTGTCAACTATCCCCAGTTTCGCTTGGCGAGCCGGTACAAAGGAACCAATTTGCGCCAGTAATACCAGCAAGGCGGTCTGTCGCAGAAAGGTCGATTTTCCGGCCATGTTCGGGCCTGTGAGTAAGATAAACCTGTCTTCTGCCTGCAAGGTAATATCATTGGCTACAAACAGACTTTCTGTTAAAACCTGTTCTACAACCGGGTGCCGCCCTTCTGTAATGACTATTTCATCATTAGCAGTGATTTCAGGTTTAACATAACGGTTATCTAGGGAAACCAACGCTAGGGACAGCAAACAATCTACTTGGGCTACGGTGGCTGCAGAGGTCTGAATAGCCTCTGTGGCGTGGGATATTTCCTTTCTTATCTTCTGAAAAAGATTATACTCAAGTTCTTTGATGCTCTCCTCGGCTTGTAAAATTATCGTTTCTCTTTCTTTTAACTCCTCAGTGATAAAGCGCTCTGCATTGACCAGAGTTTGTTTTCTCATGTATTCCGCTGGCACCATGTGTAGATTTGCTTTGGTAACTTCAATATAGTAACCGAATACCCTATTATACCTGATTTTAAGAGATCTGATCCCTGTTCTGTCCTTCTCCTTGGCTTCCAGTTCAGCAATCCATTTCTTGCTGTTGCCAGAAATCTCCCGGAATCGATCCAACTCTGGATTAAATCCTTCTTTAATAATACCCCCCTCTTTAATCACAACCGGGGGATGATCTTTGATCGCCCTATTAATCAAGTCTGTAATCTCTTTTAAAATAATAATATTTTCGGCTAAAGAGGAAAGGGTTTTGCTCTTGTTCAAAACTTTTTTAAGTGGTGGCAATAACAGCAAAGTGTTTTTTAAGAAAATAAAATCCCGGGCATTGGAAGTGCCTAGGTTGATGCGGGAGATTAACCGCTCCAGATCGTAAATCTCTTTGATGTGCTGCAGCAGCGAACTTCTTAAAGAAATATCTTCCCTGATTTCTTCTATAATATTCTGTCTGTAAACGATGTTTTCTTTATCAATCAGAGGCTGTTCCAGCCACTTTTTCAGGAGTCGACCTCCTATGGCCGTAAAAGTTCTGTCCACAACCCACAAAAGAGAGCCTTTTCGTTTGCCATCCTGGATGGTGGCCGTGAGTTCCAAGTTTTTGCGTGATATATCATCAATCATCATGTAATCTTCTGGATGATAGACTGTTATCTTTTTGATATGGGAGGTATTACTATGGTTTTCTTGCAAGTAGTTTAGCAAAGCGCCGGCAGCACAAACCAGTCCCGGCAAAGCTGTCAAATCCATATCTTCCCGTACAAAAGCGCTGAAATGCTCTTGTAGTATCTTTTCGCTTTTATAAAAATCAAAAAAAGAATCCGGATAAAAATTAATTAAAAAATTATTCTTGTTCCTAGGCCAAAAAGAGTCGTTTTTTAGTTCTTCTGTCACCAAGCATTCTGCCGGAGAAAGGCGACTGAACTCATCAAAAGCATTTTCTTTGGCTTTTTCTCCCTCAAATTCTGTAGCCAAAAATTCTCCTGTTGATAAATCTAGGGTTGCTACTGCCCACCGTTGGCGAAAAGCCGCCATAGAGACCAGATAGTTGTTTTCTTTGGCCTCAAGTATCTTTTCTTCTACCATGGTACCCGGGGTTATTATTCTCACTATTTCTCTTTTCAACAAGCCCTTGGTTGTTTTGGGATCCTCCACCTGCTCGCAAATAGCCACCTTATAGCCTTTCTCTATGAAACGAGCTATATAGTTATCTGCAGCATGATAAGGGAATCCAGCCAAGGGGACATGGTTGTCTTTACCTGTTTCTCTAGAAGTAAGGGTTATTTCCAGTTCGCGTGCAGCTATTTTGGCATCTTCAAAAAACATTTCATAGAAATCTCCCACCCGGAAAAAAAGTATTTTATCGCTGTTTTTTGCCTTGATTTCCTTGTATTGCCTGATCATAGGTGTATCGCCTTTTGCCAAAAATATCTCCTCCGTAGCTAGTCGGGTTGTTAGGTTCAGGGTTCACGGTTACTCACCTTTTCCTATCAATCCGCCATAACAGTTACCTTTATCCATAAGTACTAAGTCTATCACCTATCACTCTGTCCTTAAAGTTTTCTCAAAGTTGCCTAAGTTGTTGCAGCATATACCAGAGTGAGCATTGGATTCCTTAAATCAAAAGGAGCGGAAAATCTTGAGGATAGCGGTACAATCTGTTTGACTGAGCGCAGCGAGGGACTTAGTAACACGGCAGAGTAGCATAAATAAGCGGATTATCAGTCCGCATTCAAATGTTAATTTGCCGTGACTTAGTAGTACCGCCCGAAAGGTTTGAGCACCGATACACACAAAAAATCCAGCGAACGAGGTATTGCTGTAGCAGCTTAGCTAAGCAATTACTCTTGTCCTTTATCCTCGTCCCTTGTTCCTATCAAACTCCAAGTTTGCGTTCCAGTAATTTCAAGTTCTATTATTTGACCTGTCAGATCAATATTACCCGGGAAATGAACAAGTTTATTTGTACTGGTTCTACCCACCAGCTGGCTATTATTGTCTTTGTTTTCTCCTTCTACCAGCACTTCAACCCTTTTCCCCAGTAATTTATCGTTAACCTGGCGACTGATAAAGTTTTGTTTTTCTATCAGGCGTTGCAGGCGTTCTTTCTTCTCTTCGTGACTGACCTGGGAGGGAAAAGCTGCTGCTACAGTGCCGTGGCGCAGCGAGTACATGAACATATAGGCAGCATCAAAGTTGATTTTTTCCACCAATTTTAGTGTTTGAAGAAAATCGTCCTCTTCCTCTCCGGGAAAGCCGACAATCAAATCTGTTGTTATACTGGACTCTGGCATCGCCTGGCGAATTTTGGCTATGAGCTCTATATAATGCTCTCTGTCATAACCTCTGCGCATAGCCTTTAGAATAGCATCACTGCCGGACTGTACTGGCAGATGAAAATGTCGGCAAACTTTTTTTGATTTTTGAATAACAGTAATCAACTCATCAGAAAAATCCCGGGGGTGTGAGGTCATATAGCGTATTCTTTGAATACCCTTTACCTCGTCAAGGAGAGTAAGTAGGTGAGCAAAAGTCGGGGTGTTTGGCAGGTCTTTGCCATAGGAGTTAACGTTTTGTCCCAGTAAAGTTATCTCTTTAAATCCCTGCGAGGCCAAATCTTTTATCTCTTTTAAAATATCCGCTACGGCTCTGCTTCTTTCCCTGCCTCTCACATATGGAACAATACAATACGAACAAAAATTATTGCAGCCATAAATGATATTAACCCAAGCTTTGATCTTGTTTTTTCGGTAAGCAGGTAGCCCCTCAATCACGGCTCCTTCTTTCTCCCAGATATCCATAACTGTTTCACGGCTTGCCAAAGCTTCGTCCAGTAGGCTTTGAAAGCGACTTAGATTGAAAGTGCCCAGTATCAAGTCTACATAGGGATAGCGTTTCCTGATTTTTTCAGCCACTTCTTTTTGCTGCGTCATACAACCAGTAACTGCGATAACCAGCTGCGGATTTTGGTTTTTATACTTTTTCAACATGCCCAGTCTGCCGTAGATTTTTTCTTCAGCTTTCTGCCTTACTGCACAGGTATTAAAAACTACCAAATCAGCCTCATCCAGCTTTTCTGTTTCTGTATAGCCTTTTTCATGGAGAAAACCAGACATCACTTCTGCATCTCTTTCGTTCATCTGACAGCCATAAACGTTCATAATATATTTTTTACACACAGTTATTGTTCCTCTTCTTACAAGATTAAAAGGTCAATAGACCAAAAGATTAAAAGATTAAAAGATTAAAAGATTAAAAGACTAAGAGGCTAAGAGGTTAACAGCTTTCTTTATCTCGTTCCTCTCTTTACCTCTTTATCTCGTTCCTCTCTTTACCTCGTTCCTCTCTTCATCTCTTCATCTCTTCATCTCTTTACCTCGTTCCCTATTCTCCAATAACCACCAAAACATCTCCGCTGTTTACACTATCACCTTTGTTAACAGATATTTCATTTATCCTGCCAGTGGAAGGGGCATATATTTCATTTTCCATTTTCATCGCTTCTAATACCAGCAACGTGTCGCCTTCTTTTACTTCTTCTCCCAAATTAACTTTTATTTCCAGAATAGTCCCCGGCATCGGTGACTTGACAACCTCCCCCTTTATTATCAACGGTTTGTCAACCGCAACTGGTCTGGGAGTAGATTTTGGTGCAGAAGGTGCAACGATAGGCTCTGCGATAACAGGGCTTGGCTTTCCCGGTGCAGCAGTTGTTATCGTTCCGGGAACAGGTGCTACCACAGGAACAGGGCGAACTGTGGCAGAAGGTGCGGCAGACAACATGCCACCTATTTCCTCTACCTCTACTTCATACGATGTGCCATTTACAGTGATTCTAAATTTTTTCATTAAATTCTCCCCCTTCTGATAAGATTCATCCCGGCTCTTGTTTCCATCAGTCTGACTTTCCCATATGTTGCCCAAAGAGCTGTTGTTTGCTCTGTTTTTACTTCTCTAATTATAACCTCATTGGAAGGTCGGTCTAAATAAGCAGCCACAGCTGCTGTCAACACTACAATTATTTCCGGGACAGGCTCTCCCCTGCTCATTCTTTGCCTTCGACTATATTTATCGGCACCTAAAAGGCTCTGCCCTGTAAAGGCTCGTCTAGCGGAACTTGGATTTCTCATATTAACAAATTCTCCTCCTTAGTGATACGGGGACACACCTCCCCTTAAATAGTGTACTTCTTTTAAAACAACAAAAAATCCTTTTTTTTATTTTTTCAAAAAACACCCACTGTGCTCATCTCGCTTCATTTCATCTATTATTTAAATCGTTTCCTGGAATATGCGCAGAAAATTACCTCCTAAGATTTTGGCAACCTCCTCTTTGGAAAAGCCTTTCTTAAAAAGACCTGCAGTCAGTACAGGTAGTTTTTCTATACTGTTCAATTCTGGCAAAGTATTTTGTATGCCGTCGAAATCTGAACCTATCCCAATATAGTCAGTTCCTATTAAGTCAGCTATGTAAGCAAAGTGGTTGAGCAAATCATCCATAGCCGGATCCTTTTCTTTAATAAAATAGGGGCAAAAACTAATTCCGATTACCCCTCTGTTTTCTTTTAACAGCTTTAATTGTTCATCAGTGAGATTTCGCCTGTGAGCACAGAGTTGCCGGGAATTTGCATGAGAAACAACAACCGGTTTATGGGAAAGTGCTATAACTTCCTCAAATCCTTGGGAAGAAATATGAGCCAAGTCTAAAAGTATATTCTTACTGTTACATAGCTTGATAATTTTTCTGCCCGCAACAGTCAGACCACCGCCGGTGCCCTCTTCTGCCACACCATCAGCCAGAAAGTTTCTGTTGTTCCAGGTAAGGCCGAGCATCCTGACTCCCAGACTAAAAAATACCTCCAGGAGTTCTACCTCTCCCTCCAACGCATCTCCGCCTTCCAGAGAAAGAATTGCCGCAATTTTATTAGAGGCTGTTGCTTCTACAATTTCTCCATACTCTTTCACTAGAGAAATATTGTTACTGTTTATGGCAACTGCCTCTTTAAATTTGCTCAACAAAAACAAGGCTCTCTTTAGTGCTCCCCCGGGCTTATACTGCTCTTCCTGGTAAATAGCAAATACCTGCAGATTCACCCCTCCCACTTGTAGCCGGGGTAAATCCACATGCCCTATTTTGTTCCTAACAGCAAAATCATACTCTTCTTTTTCCAGCAAACTAACAGTGTCACAATGTGCATCAACAACTAAAGTATTTTTGTGAAAATCCGGAACATCTTTTTCAAACAAATAAAAAACCTCCTTTTAATCAAAAGAAAAGACACCCTTCAAAGTAGACAAGGGTGTCTAGTTGTGCTACCTTTGTTTTTCTAGCGAGGCTCCACCAAAATTTTAATAGCCGTCCTTTCCTCCCCATCAATCAAAATATCCGTGAAGGCCGGGATACAAATCAAATCCATACCACTCGGTGATACAAACCCTCGTGCGATAGCAATAGCTTTTATTGATTGGTTGATGGCCCCGGCACCTATAGCCTGC
Organism: uncultured Syntrophomonadaceae bacterium; assembly: GCA_964562355.1. Taxonomy (GTDB): domain Bacteria; phylum Bacillota; class Dethiobacteria; order PWVN01; family PWVN01; genus CAZLTH01. Next base: position 11,470 of record CAZLTH010000019.1, read on the forward strand.
ATCTCCGCAGTACCTCGCTCCCTTAACACACCGGCCAGTGCCCCTGCAACAGCGTTAGGACTTGATTTTGCTGAAACTTTTAATACGTCCATTATGAATATAATACCTCCTTAAACTTGATATTTCTTACACAGATAAGTGTGAGAATAAGTGTAATAGATATATATTTCTGGAAATGTCGATTAATTCCTGCTAATTCCTAAAAAAACTTTGAATTTACAGAAAATTTTTTTATTTAGACTCCGCTACAATCCAGCAGCAAGAATTTATACTCGCCGAGCTCTAAGTATACACCCTCCGTTCAGGACTCCTGCAAATGTAAATCAAATAACCTTTCAATAGAAACAGCTTTCCCAGTAACAACATCAATATCCACAATAACAGCATTAAATTGATACGGCGGCTTGTTTTCTACCTCAAAACGAACAGGAAGTTTGGATACAAACTTTTTTAGCACTATTTCCTTCTTTGCTCCTAATATAGAGTTCAGTGCCCCCGTCATACCTGCATCTGAAATATAAGCTGTCCCCTGGGGTAATATTCGCTCGTCAGCCGTCTGCACATGAGTATGTGTACCCAAGACAGCAGAGACACGACCATCTAAAAACCAGCCCATAGCCATTTTTTCGGAAGTAGCTTCGGCATGAAAGTCTACGACTATTACCTTGGTTTCTTGTCGTAATTCCTTTAGAGGTTCTTCCACACTGTGAAAGGGGCAAAAGAGACCGGGCATAAGTGCTGTTCCCGATAAATTAAGAACGCCTATAACTCCAAGAGAAGTCTTAAATAATCCAGTCCCTTTCCCGGGAGTAACTTTCTCAGGGTAGTTTAAAGGGCGTAATAAATTTCTTTCTTTTTCTATGAATGAAAATATTTCTTTTTTATCCCAAATATGGTTACCCGAGGTAACTACATCTGCACCGTATAAAAACAGCTCTGACAGAACTTTTTTGGTCAGCCCTTTTCCACCAGCAGCATTTTCACCATTGACGATAACAAAATCAATATTGTAATTACTTTTAACTTTTTCCAGCATATCCCGTAGGCAGGTCCTCCCCGGCCGGCCTACTATATCACCAACAAATAATATCTTCAAACAATCCCCCCTTAACAATTTGGTCGTCAGTCGTTAGTCGTCAGGAGTCCCAACGACCGATGCCCAATGACCAACGAGGGCGAACGCCATTCGCCCCTACTAACGCCCAACAACTTAATCACTCGGGCAACCACAAGGGATTGCCCCTACCAAATTGGAGGTTGGAAGTGGGAGGTTAGAGGTTAGAACAAAGAGGAGAGCAACCCTTGGATTACCTTCCTCACTTCCCTCCACTTATTCACCTACCCACTAACTCACTAACAATCGTAGGCTAACTGACTTACTGATTCACTAACTAACTATTTCGCCTGTTTTTATTGCATTAAATTTTCAAATGTTAAGAAATGTAAATTTGCGAACTCGGCAAGTATAACTAACTTATTTGGCGTAATTCACAACTCTTATTTCGCGTATTAAGGTAACTTTAATCTGACCGGGATATTCCAACTCGCCTTCGATTTTTTTAGCAATTTCTCTGGCAATATGCGCCGACATATTATCATCAACTTTTTCAGGTTTTACCATTATACGGATTTCTCGCCCAGCCTGAATAGCATAAGATTTCTCAACACCTTCAAAAGAGTCGGCAATTTCTTCCAAGTTCTCCAATCTCTTGATATAAGCTTCTAGTGTCTCTCGTCTAGCTCCCGGACGAGCAGCAGAAATAGCATCAGCTGCCTGTATAAGGACAGCCTCCAAGGTTTGCGGGTCAAAGTCACCATGATGAGCAGCGATAGCGTTTACCATAGCCGGAGATTCTTTGTATCTTTTAGCCAAATCTGCTCCGATGACAACATGGGGACCCTCTACCTCATGATCAACAGCTTTACCTATATCATGTAAAAGACCTGCTCTTTTCGCCATGGTGATATCCAAACCAAGCTCTGCCGCCATTACCCCGGCAAGGTGAGCTACTTCTATAGAGTGTTTTAACACATTTTGTCCGTAACTGGTCCTAAACTTTAGTTTACCCAACAGCTTTATCATCTCATGATGAAGACCATGTACCCCTACCGTAAAAGTAACCTGCTCCCCCTCCTCTTTGATCAGGGCATCCACTTCCTGACGTGCTTTAACCACCATCTCTTCTATTCTGGCCGGATGTATGCGCCCATCTGCTACCAAGTTTTCTAAAGATATTCTGGCGACTTCTCTGCGAATAGGATCAAACCCGGAAAGGATTACTGCTTCCGGAGTATCATCAATAATCAAATCTATACCAGTCATAGCTTCCAAAGCCCGTATATTACGTCCTTCTCTTCCTATTATTCTACCTTTCATTTCATCGCTCGGCAAAGAAACAACTGATACAGTAGATTCTGAAACATGATCCGCTGCACATTTTTGAATTGCCAAAGTAACAATATTTCTTGCCCGTTTTTCCCCTTCTTCTTTAGCTTCAGTTTCTATCTCTTTAACCATAATAGCCATTTCGTGCTTGATTTCATCCTGAGCACGGCTCAATAAAATTTCCCGAGCCTCTCCAGGCGTTAATCCTGAAACGCGCTCTAGTTCCCTGCTCTGCTCTTGATAAAGTTCGTTTAATTTCTCTTCCTTCTTTTTCATTTCCTTTTCTGTTCGCCTTAAAGAATCTTCTTTTTTTTCAAACTGATCTATTTTCCGGTCCAAAGACTCTTCCTTTTGGGTTATCCGACGCTCGATTCTATTAACTTCCGATCTTCTTTCCTTGTTTTCCCTTTCAAAATCGCTTCTCTGACGGTGGACTTCCTCTTTAGCTTCTAGTAAGGCTTCTCTTTTTGCTGCCTTGGCACTTTTTTCTCCGTCTTCAACTATTTTTTTAGCAGCAACTTCTGCCGAGACAATCTTCGCTTCCGCAGCCCGCTTTCTGATAAAATATCCAGCAAAACCTGCTACCACAGCGCTCCCCAAAATGGAAATAATAATCATAGTAGGGTTCAATTTATTCACCTCTCCATTCTTTTACATAACTTTTACATAATTTTTCTCTTCGCTCTCCAATTAAAGACCAAAAAAAATAAGCCGTGCAGAAAAACACGACTTAAAAGAAACAGTATAAACTTATACCAAGGGTTATTTAGATTTTTTTAGTTTTAGGGAAAAATCTATATAATAAAGTGCTCTAAGCACGGTATAAGCCAAGCCACATCTTCAAGCCACCTGCACAATTAACCTTTCCAATTAATCTTTCCTATGCTATCCTGCTAATTAAATTCTATCGTCTTTTTTAAAAAGTGTCAAGTTAAAATTTCAATTAAGCCAAATTAATTTATTTCTTCTTGGATAACTTCAGTTATCTGGTTAGCACCGTCCATTAAAAGCACTTTGGGTTTGAAGTGTGCCAGCTCTTCATCTTCATATTCAGCATAGCTGATAATAATTATAATATCTCCGGGTTGAAACAAGCGTGCCGCAGCACCATTCAAGCAAATTTCTCTGCTTTTCCTTTTACCCTTGATCGCATAGGTTTCAATTCTGGCAGCATTATTGATATTTACAACATGTACCTTCTCATAGGGTAAAATATCTGCCTTTTCTAGAAGTTCTTCATCAACAGTTATGCTTCCTACATAGTTCAAATCTGCTTCTGTAACAGTTGCCCTATGTATCTTTGATTTACACATCGTTCTACGCACAGATATCACTCCTTAATGGTAAGGGGACACCTCCCCTTTTAAGAGGAGGTGTGTCCCCCTCTAACACGAGCTCGGGCAACCACAAGGGATTGCCCCTACTGACCCAGTGACTGAGTGACTAAGTAGGTTAATACAATGAGCAAGAGGTATTAGTAATGACTAAAAAACAACTTGTGCAAAAACACATAGTAGTATAATTTGAGACAAGAGACCCATTCGACTCGCAAGCTC
>CAZLTH010000020.1:0-15313 GCA_964562355.1 uncultured Syntrophomonadaceae bacterium
GTGGAAATAGGCGCATAGCAGCGTTATGTAACTGTTTCCACAACGCAGGGTATGGACGAAAAGACAAGTAAGATTGTACAGGTTATTTAGGAACAAGCCCTTACTCAGTCACTTAACTTAATAAGTTCTTTGCTACTTTTAGTCAAAACTCGACATCCCTTGCTGGTAACCAAAACCATGTCTTCAATTCTGACGCCGCCAAAATCGTCAATGTAAAGTCCAGGTTCGACCGTAACTACCATGCCGGGCTTTAACTCTTCCTCGGAGTCAGGAGACAGACGAGGCGATTCGTGAACTTCCAAACCCACACCATGCCCTAGGCCATGTCCGAAATATTTTACTAAATCTTTAGAGGAAAAGTAATCCCGTACCACGGCATCAACTTCTTTTCCTGTTTTACCAGGTCCAACAGCAGTCAATCCTAGGAGTTGGGCCTCCAGTACCAGAGCATAAATCTCTTTCTGACGAGAAGAAATTTCCCCCAATGCTACTGTTCTTGTAATATCGGAACAATAGCCGTTTAAAACACAACCAAAATCTAAAGTAATCAAATTCCCTGTTTGCAATTTTTTATCAGAAGCCACACCATGAGGCATGGTTCCTCTCTGCCCAGAAGCCACAATAAAGTCAAAAGAAATACCCTCAGCACCTTCCCGCCGCAAAAAATATTCCAGTTCCAAGGCAATATCTCTTTCTACTCTGCCTGGTCGCAACTCTGGCAAGATATACTTAAAAGCTTTATCTGCCAGCTCGACCGAGCGAACAATTGCTTTAACCTCTTCTTCTTCTTTTATCAACCTGAGATTAGCTACACTTTTCTCTACAGGGGTCAACTCTATCTCCGGCCACTTATCTTTAAACAGAGAATAAAGCTGATAAGAAACATATTCTTTCTCCAACCCCAAACAAATTATAGTTTTTTCTTTAAGGACAAGCAGTATTTCTTCAATCCAGCTAAAACTAATTTCCACCACAGTAACTTCATCTAAAACCTGCTCCCTAGCCTGCTTGACATAACGGAAATCAGTAAACAAAATGACCTCATCTGCAGTAACCAGTAAATAAGCTCTGGTACCCATAAAACCTGTCAAGTAACGATAGCTGACTTTCTCTGTTACTAAAATAGCATCAAGTCGTAAAGATGACAGTTTGTTCTGTAATTTTTTCAACCTCACTAGGCTATATCACTTCCTCCCCTGAGATAAAAAATTCAATCCCCCCTGCAAAGCCAACAAATAGCCAATGGCACCTAGACCTATCACCTGTCCTAAAACAACAGAAGCAATTACTGAGCGATGACGAAAATCTTCTCGTTGATAAACATTAGAAATATGTACTTCAATAGCCGGAATGTTAACAGCTGCCAACGCATCCCTAATTGCATAACTATAATGAGTAAAAGCAGCCGCATTGATAATAATAAGAGCTACTCGTCCATAGGCATGCTGAATACAATCCACAATAGCACCCTCATGATTCGACTGAAAAGTTTCCAACTCGACATCGACCTTCTCTGCTTCCCGCAGGAGCTGCAAATTAATTTCTTCCAATGTGGTAGAACCATAAACCTGCGGCTCTCGCTGACCCAAGAGATTTAAATTAGGACCGTGAATAACAAGTACCTTGGTTGTCATAACTTCAACCTCTCTTATCCTTCTTGACCGGTAATCATATCCAGATGTTTTATAAAGCGTCCCATATCACGGCTGAGTATCATGATAATATCTGACAGCTCTTGCATTATTCTTTATGCGAGAATGTCACAAAGTAACAAGGCAAAGAACCACGGATAGACACGGATTAGGTTTTTAATTTCTGGTAACTACTCAGGCACAGAGGGGCAAAGGCACAGAGGCACATAATTACCTTGTCTCTCCTCGCTAAGTATATCATAAATTAAAGCTCACTACAAAAAAATAATTAATTTTCATCACCTAAATATAGTTATTTCCCTTTAAAAATTTCTCCATTTCTGCAACCACTTCCTCCGGAGTTTTTCCAGTCGTAGAAATCTGACATGGTACTACATTATAATACTGTTCTCGTGCTAATAGAAGTTTTTTTATTTCCACCAATATATCTTTGCTTTTCAACAGAGGTCTATTTTTCCCACGACTAACACGGTTAAATATCTCTACCGGCGAAGCTGAGAGGCATATCAAAACACCGCTTTCCTGCAACAAGAGAAGGTTTTCTTCTAACAACAAAGAACCTCCTCCTGTAGCTACAACCTTCTTTCCTCCCTGTAAAGCTTCCCTCATAGCTGCGGTTTCCAATCGCCGAAAATATTCTTCTCCTTTTTCCTCAAAGATCTTGGAAATTTTTCGTCCCGTTGTTTTTTCTACTAAAAAATCAATATCTACAAAAGGATAGTTCAATCTTGCCGCTAAAATACGTCCTGCTCTTGTCTTACCTGTCCCCATAAAACCAGTTAAAATAATATTTTTTCCTTTTTTCATCTTTAGCTATCCCTTCCGGGTAGTGCTATACGGATATAAGTAAAAAATTACTAAGTCTTTCTCTTTGCTTAAATTTCTTATCAAAAGCTGTTGCGGCATATACCTAATTTGTTGGAGGTGGGAAGGATGTCTCACCCTTAGACACCTCACCACCCCAACCTTGAACCGTTAACCATGAACTCGGAATGACTACTTCTTTTCCCCCATAAATAGCCCTGCCAGCAAAGCGGTCAACGGGATGGCTACTAAAAGACCTATTGTTCCTGCTAGGGCTCTCACGATTTCCGTGGCAATAAGATCCATGTTAATTATCCTAAGCAAAGGAGTTTCATAAATATAGAATAAAAGTAGCAAAGGTATGGTACTACCTGTATAGGCTAAAATTAAAGTATTGGACATAGTTCCCATAATATCTCTACCTACATTCATTCCTGCCCGAAATAAACGTGTGTAAGAAATAGAGACATCTACTTTTGTCATTTCCATACAGGCAGAAGAAATGGACATAGCTACATCCATGATAGCACCTAAAGAACCGATTAATATACCCGCAAAAAGAATACCTCGAATATTGATTACTCTCGCTTCAGCATATTGCAGCATAATAGCCTCTTCACTGCTAAACCCTGTTAATTGTGCCACTTCTCCTACAAAAAAAGCCAGAAACCCAGCCACAAGAGTTCCACCTATCGTACCCAGAATGGCAGCAAAACTTTTGCTATTGATACCTCCTATCACACCTAGGGTAAAAACAGTAACAAAAGCTGCCAAGGGGATAGCTAACAAAACAGGGCTTATACCTCTGGTAAGCAAAGGTATAAAAACCTTAAATATCAAAACCACCGTAAAACTGAGAGTTAATAGCGTTTTAAGACCTTGCATTTTCCCTATAAGCAACATCAAAATAGCAAATATAACTGCCAGCCAGTATATATATCTATCCCGAATATGATCGCTGATATTAAGAGCTAGGAATTCTCCTCCGGAGAATTCCGCCAGAAAATAAAGCTGCTGCCCGATCACAAGTTCAATATCATAAAGAGGATGTCCTAACAAAGCGTTTTCAACCTCAACTATCTTACCTTTTAGATCCCCGGATAAAATTTCTACGCGAGCTTTTTGTTCTCTTATAACAAAAGTTTTTTGCGGTGGAATCTCCACTTCTTCCACTTCCACAACCAAGCCACGAACTATTTCCACTGTATAATCAGACTGGTCATGGAAATCCTCTACGAGAGGAATAGGTGTCTCTGTAGGATATGCTGCTAGTGGCACAGAAACCAAAATAAGTAACAGTACCAATATTAATATTCTTTTTGTCATTATTTTCCTCCAAATATTTTCTTTGAAAATAACCATCCCCTAGCCCCTCCCAAAGGGAGGGGTACCTAGACCGCTCTACTTACCCACTTTCTCGGGCAACCACAAGGGATTGCCCCTACTTACTCATTTACTCACTAACATAAAGACTTCTGTATCTTTCATATGTCTGCAGAACTTTTCGCACAAAAGCCCTTGTCTCACCATAAGGTATTGCAACTCGGTTTTCAAAGGTACCGTCCCATACCCCATCCCTCAACCATTCATTGACCCTCCCCCTGCCGGCATTATAGGCAGCCAAAACCTGCGGCAAATTACCATTGAATTGTTCAAGCAAACTGGACAGATACCATGTTCCCATGTGAATATTAACAGCAGGATCAAGGAGATCTTCCGTGATAAAGTTTTCAATATTCGCTTGCTCAGCTATCCACGAACCTGTCTCCGGCATAATCTGCATCAAACCTTTCGCTCCTCTAGGAGAAACGGCATCAGAATCAAACTTACTTTCAATTTTGATTACTGCAGCTATAAGATAAGGGTCTATTTTGAATTGGGCTGCATTTTTAAAAATTTCTTCTTGGTAATGTAAAGGATAAATAATGCGCCACAAAGAGGGTAATGAAAAAACAAACACTATACAGAGTATTACGCTAGCAAAAAGCAGTTTACCTCTTAACCTCACTCAAGAATCCTCCCTTGACTTATCTATAAATAAAATACGAGCAGAAATTTTTTCTACTTGCAAAACCGTATCTTCTAAAGAACCTTTATTGTTAATAACAAAAGTAGCCCTCTTCAGCTTGTCGTCTAAGTTCATTTGAGACTTTATTCTTTGCCCAGCTGCCTCTAGAGAAAGGTTGTCCCTTTGAAGAAGTCTCTGTAACTGTGTCTTTTCATCTAAATAAACTACGATATTATAATCCATAGCGGCATCCAATCCTGTTTCCATTAAGAGAGGGGCATCCAACATAACTACCTCCCGAGAAGAAGCTTCCCGACGATATGTTTCAATCTCTTCCTTTATTTTACCCAAAATCAGGGGATGAAGCAAACCGTTCAGCTTGGTACGAGCAGTTTTATCTGCAAAGATAAGTTTTGCCAAGGCAGAACGATCCAATTCTCCACCAGCAGCAAGTATTGCGTTGCCAAATTGCCGTGAAAGAAGTTTCAACCCTAGAGTTCCAGGCTTGACCACTTCACGGGCTATGCTATCCGCATCAATCAATTGCCAGCCCAACTTTCTAAACATCGCAGCAACAGTACTCTTACCGGAGGCAATACCCCCAGTCAAACCAACAAGAATCATAGTTTTAAAGTTCCTTTATTTCTAAATTATACTTATTAGCCCTAAGATAACCATCGCCCCACCGGCCACCCAGGAAACATTTTTGTCGGAAAAGACTTGGGTGTATAATTTGCCAGCATAAACACCGCCTGAAAGAAAAATAATCTTGCATAGCCCAGTCAATATACCTGTAGTAAAGGGGGGATAACTGGTCAGTGCCGCTCCAATACCGGCACCAAAGGCATCCATAGCCAATGCTGCTCCCAACACAGCTGCTTCTCGTACACAGATAGAGCCAGAGCTGTCAACATCAGCCCTTTCCGGGTCCTTAAGCAACCCACAGATACTATTTGCCTTTCTTTTTTTGGATATCTCTATTTCTCTGCAGGTATCTTTTCCCTTTAAATTTTCTTTAATCATATAACCGCCTAGGAGTATTAAAATAATTCCTCCCAGCCATGAAGATAATTCGGCCGAGAAAAAATCAGCCATAATACCACCGATAAACATGGCAACTAAAAGAGCTAAAGCTGAAGAAATACTGATGACCAGCAAAGAAAACCAAGGGATACTCAAACCACGCACGCCGCAAGTAAAACCTACTCCCAGACCGTCAAAACTAATAGCCATAGCCAATATTAGCGGTGCTAAAAAATGCACTGCACTGCTACCTCCTTCTTGAGTCCGGTTAACAGCCAGACTCACTATATATACTATGGAAGGAGGCTGAAAAAGTTCCTGTGTGAAGTTATCGGTTATCAGTTATCGGTTCACGGTAGTTAGTTTACGGTTTGCAGTTAACCCAACCCTCGTTAACCGCACGGCTAAATTTGGTTAAAATATCTTCAGGAATCGACAGTGCCATCAACTGTCAACCGATTTTTGACATAAAGGACAAAAGTAAGAACTCCTGCCAGCGGTTTTTTTTCTTTGCACAAAAGAACCGCAGGTAAAACACTTCTGCCCGGCACGCCCATAAACCTGCAAACTTTTTTGAAAAGAACCTTTTTTCCCTTGGGCATCAACATAATCGCTGAAGGTAGTTCCGCGGGCTTTAATTCCTTCCTCTAAAACTTTTCTTATACTTTGCCAAAGAATTTGAATCTCCTCAGTAACCAGACCATTAGCCTGACGATGCGGATCAAGTCCAGCGCAGAAAAGAGCTTCGTCAACATAAATATTCCCCAGTCCTGCCACATTTTTTTGAGACAAGAGGAGACTTTTGATTTTGCTTCTGGATTTCTGACAGAGATCCGCCAAAAATTTTGCTGTAAATCCTTCTGTCAAGGGCTCCGGTCCCAAAGATTCCAAGCCTGTAATCAAAGATGCTTTTGTGTCATCTAGCAACCACATAGCACCAAATTTGCGCACATCGTTAAAGTGAAGTTCTCCCCCACCTTTAAAAAGAAAAATAGCATGCGTATGCTTAACTGGAATAGTTTTCACAGTACTATAAATTATTCTACCAGTCATTCTGAAATGAATGACCAGTTTCAGATTATCAGAAAGATGTAAAAAAAGATATTTACCCCGGCGACCTGTTCCCACAATTTTTTTTCCTGTAAGCCAAGAAATAAAAATGTTCGGGTTAGGGTACTTAATAAAACCGCTATAAAATAGTTCTACATCCTGAAAAGTTTTACCTTGCACACTTTTCTCCAGATCAGAACGAATTGTCTCTACCTCCGGCAATTCTGGCAAGCTCATCACCTACTTACTAAGTGACTAAGTGACTAAGTGACTAAGTCAGCCCATTCGACTGCGCTCAGAGCCTGCACTGAGCGTAGTCGAACGTGGCAGGCTCTGCGGCTGTAAGTGAGTAAGTAAGGACGAAGCACGACGGGGATTGGTACCCCAACTTTCGATCTTACTCAGTCACTCAGTCACTTAGTCACTCAGTCACTTAGTAACTCCTCGTCAAATTTCCCACCAATCATATCCATACTTCACATCCACTATCAAAGGTACTTCTAAAGAAATGACATTCTCCATGGTATCTTTTACCAGCAGGGCTGTTCTGTCAAGCTCGGAGCGGGGGACTTCAAAAACTAGCTCATCATGCACCTGCAGAAGCATCCTTGCTTTTAAGTTTTCTTTTGTTAAAAGTACCGCCACTTGAATCATCGCCCTTTTGATCACATCTGCTGCCGTCCCCTGCACGGGCATATTTATAGCCATGCGTTTAGCAAAATTTCTCAAATTAAAATTACTGTGGTTAATTTCCGGCAAGTAACGCCGCCTGTTCAACATAGTAGTAACAAAGCCTTTTTCTTTTGCTTTCTTTATAGTATCGTCTAGGTAATTTTTTACACCCGGATAACGCTGGAAATATCTTTCTATAAATTCTGCCGCTTCTTGGCGTGTAATGCCTAAGTTTTGTGCCAGCCCATAATCGCTCATACCGTAAATTATACCAAAATTAATAGCTTTAGCCCTGCTGCGCATAGTTTCAGTTACTTTTTCCAGCGGCACATGAAAAACTTCCGCAGCCGTGCGTTTATGAATATCCTGCCCTTCCCGGAAAGCTTGTCTTAACCCTTCATCTTCAGATAAGTGAGCCATCAGACGCAATTCTATTTGCGAATAATCTGCCGCCAATAATAGCCACTCTTCTGCCTGTGCGTTGCACGCAGACAGGTTGCACGCAGACAGGTTCTCCCCGGGAATAAAGGCCCTACGAATCAAACGCCCTTCTTTTTGCCTTACAGGGATATTCTGCAAATTAGGCTCCGTGCTGCTAAGCCTCCCCGTTACCGTTACTGTCTGGTTAAAAGTTGTATGAATTCTGCCTGTCAGTGGGTCAATAAGGGCTGAAAGGCCTTCTAAATAAGTTGTGCGTAGTTTGAATAATTGTCTGTGCTGCAATATTTTGGCCACAATATCATGTCGGGAAGCCAACTCTTCTAGCACAGAAGCATCAGTAGAAGCCCCCGTTTTGGTTTTCTTGATCACCGGCAGTTTAAGTTTTTCAAACAGTATAACCCTCAGCTGCTTGGGAGAGTTAATATTAAATTCCTCCCCAGCAAGTGTATATATCTCGGACCGCAAAAGCTTTTCCTGTTCTTTTGCCTTTTCTCCCATATCTTCAAGTATCTTGCTATCAACCTTCATCCCCTGCCTTTCCATAGCGGCCAGTACCGGCATGAGAGGAAGTTCTAAATCAAACATAAGCTCTTCCATAGCTAGGTCAGAAATCTTTTCATTTAGAAGATAGTACAACTTTCTCAACAAGTGCAGGTAAAAAGATGGCGAGGAGGGGAATTCCGGTTCTGCGGGTGTTCCGGAAATAATTAAAAAATCCCGAGCCAAAGCAACTAGGGAAAAATCTTTCCGGTCAGGTTGTAAAAGATAAGCAGCTATGACAATATCAAAAGTCAAGAAAGGTGTATTATCTGACAGGGTAAAATCTCTTTTTTCTGCCAAATAATGATAAAGAAACTTACCTTGAGAAGTAATTTTCTTTATTAACGGATTTTCCAGAGCTTTTCCCAGAACAGAAAATAACTTCTCCACAATGGCAGAATTATCAACCAAGGTAATATAATAATTATCTTCTCCGACTCCCAACGCCAAAATTTCCGGGACATCCTTCCTTTTAAAGAATTCTTTCCCATTACTGGAAGCAAAAAATAGATAGATTTCTTTTTCTGTTGCCATTTTTTTAGCTACTAGCGACAGGTTCTCTTCACTAATCTCCGTCCCCACCACATTGAGATTCGGTCGTCGGTCACTACCCCCTCCCCCTTGATGGGGTGAAGACGAGGAGTACGAGCCTGAACGAGTCCTGACGACGGCGATAGCCGAGTAAGGAGTCCGCGCGAGGGTTGGGGTGGGGGTGTGAAGCATCTCTGCCAATTCCTCCTCCCCATCTCTCGCCTCCACCAAACTTATCTTATCAAGCAACCTTTTGAATTCTAGATCGGTAAAGATTTCCTTTAGCCTGCTGGTATCGTAAGTTTTTCTTTTACAGTCAGGGAGATGAAGGTCAAGAGGCACTTGGCAACAAATAGTAGCTAGCTCTCTGCTCATCAAAGCCTGCTCTCGGTAGACCCTCAAATTTTCCGGTACTTTCTTGCCAGGGAGTGCTGCTGTATTTTCCAGCACTTCATCCAGTGTAACAAACTTTTGCAACAACTTGGTCGCTGTTTTGTCGCCTATACCTGGAACCCCCGGAATATTATCTGAGCTATCACCTTTCAGAGCTTTAAAGTCTATTATCTGCTCCGGTGAAAGTCCATATTTTTCCTTTACTCTTTCCGGATCAAAAGTATCTACATTGGTAATCCCTTTCCTAGTCAAGGCTACTTTTACTTTATCAGAAACCAACTGTAGTGCATCAGTATCGCCAGTAACGATTAAAGAATCTATGCCGGCATCGGTAGCTTGTCGACAGCAGGTGCCGATAATATCATCCGCCTCAAAACCTGCCTGTTCTATGACCTTTATCTGCATCTCTGCCAGAATCTCTTTAATCAACGGAATTTGCTCCCCTAGTTCATCCGGCGTTTTTTGCCTGTGACCCTTGTAGTCGGGATAAACCTTGTGACGGAAAGTCGGTGTCGGCAAATCAAAGGCAGCCAGCAGGTAAGCTGGGTTTTCCTTTTCCAGCAGGTTAAATAACATGTTCATAAAACCATAAACAGCATTAGTATATTGTCCACGAGAATTTTTCAACAACGGCAAGGCATAAAAAGCCCTGTATATCAAACTATTGGCATCAAGTAAAATTATCCTATTATCTTCCGGCATAATCACCTATCACCTGTTTCTTTGCGAAATAAGTTGCTTCTTCTCCCTAAAAATAAAAAAATAAGAACTCCTGTCATTATAACAATCAAGTTAAAAAAAATCAAAGGTCTGTAGTTTGGACGAAAAACCGCTACTAGGTAGTCTTCCCCAGCTGCCATCCTTGTTGCCACTACCTCTGTTTCTGCTTCTGCCTGCCAATCATCCACAAATTGATCCCCGGCTAATTTTTCCGGCATCTCTGGAGGATAAACCTGACTTTCTAGTATAAATGCTTCTTCTGCCATGTTAGCAGCAGCAAAAAAAGGGGCTGCTAGGTAAATATTTCCTGACAATAGAACCACTAGGAAAACCACAGCTACAGATAACAATGGCCGGTAGGATTGTTGCCAGAATCTCCACTTTGGAACCTGTTGGGTATTCTTCTCCTTAGCAATTGCTACCATTATATGTTCATGCAGCTTTTCCGGTATTGCCGGCTTTTTTTGTAATCGTAAAATCTGTACTGTTCTTTTAATATCCTCCAGCTCAGCAAAGCAAGCAGAGCAGTTTTCGATGTGTCCATCTAACTCTTTTTTTTGACGTTGTGTTAAAGAATCACTGTCCGTAGATAAGGCAAGGAGTTCTTTCGCCTGCTGGCAATTCATATCTTAATCACCTCTCCCTGCTTATTTAGATATACATTCGGGTCAAAAAGTTCCCTTTCTATAAAAATTTTCTTAAGTTTGTGTCGCCCACGATTTATGCGAGAGCGAACAGTTCCTAAAGGGATCTTTAGAATAAGGGAAATCTCTGCATAGCTCATCTCCTGAAACTCTTTTAAAGCCAAGGGAGCTCTCTGTTCTTCCGGTAAAGAAGCAAGGCAAGCTCGCACAGCTTGCCCTAGTTCTACCCTTTCCAACTCTTTCTCCGGTTGATTCCAGGCAGATGTAAAACTTTCTTTTATTTCCTCCTGCTTAAAAGAGGAGTCTTCCAGCGGAAATAGCACTACCTTTTTTTGCTTTCTGATAAAATCAAGACAAGTGTTGATTGCCAAACGATATACCCAAGTTGAAAAGGCTGCTTCAAATCTAAACTTCGGCAAATAACGATAGACTCTTAGAAATATCTCTTGGGTTATATCCAGAGTATCTTCCTGACTTCCCATATAATGATAGCACAAAGTATAAAGCTTTTTCTCATACCGATAAACGAGCATCTCAAAAGCCGCTTCTTTGCCCTGTAAAAAATCCCTGATTAGCCCCTCATCTATCTCTTTTTCATTTTCTTCACTCAAAAGAGTTCCCCCTAGTTACAGTTTACAGTGGCTACGAAGGTTCAGGGTTGAGCAACGAACTACCTCCAACATCTAATTTGGGGAGGGGGATCTCCAGCCCCTGATAACCGATAACTGGTAACTGGTAACTGCAGTCCGCCTGTCTGCCGTGCCGGCACAGGCAGGCAGACTGCTAATCGTCAACTGATAACCGCCGTACCAAATCAGCCATCTCAATAGCACTGACGGCAGCATCCCAGCCCTTGTTACCTGCCTTGGTACCGGAACGTTCAATAGCCTGTTCAATAGTATCGCTGGTAATAATGCCAAATATTGTCGGCACCCCACTGTCCAACCCTACCTTGGCTACCCCTTTGGTCACTTCGCTAGAAATATATTCAAAATGAGGAGTCGCCCCCCGGATTATTACTCCCAAACAAATAACAGCATCATATTTGGCGGACTCTGCCATTTTTTGGGCAACCAACGGCATTTCAAAAGCACCAGGGACCCAACTTACAGCAATATTTTCATCAACTGCTTCATGGCGCTTCAAAGCATCTAGTGCGCCGGACAAAAGCTTTTGGGAAAGAAATTCATTAAATCGGCTGACCACCAGACCAAATCTGTAATCACGAGCAATAAGTTGTCCTTCATAAGTTTTCAATATCATATCCCCTTCCGATTTTTGATTAATGGCAACTACTCAGCCTCTTGTCTATTATTCCCTCCTTAAAGGTTTCTCAAAGTTGCCCAAGCTGTTGCAGCATATACCAAAGTGAGCATTGATTTTACTAATCAAAAGGAGCGGAAAATCTTGAGGATAGCAGTGTAATATGTTTGACCGAGTAAAGCGAGGGAGTTATTACGCTGCCCGAAAGATTTGAGCACCGATACACATATAAAATCTAGCGAATGTGGTATTGCTGCAGCAGCTTAGTTAAGTAGTAACGATTAAAGATAGTGCCCCATCTTTTCTTTTTTGGTGTTCAGATACTTGTGATTATAAAGACCAGGAGAAATCTCAATAGGCACTCTTTCTATAATAGTTAGCCCATACCCTTCCAGACCTTTTATTTTTTTGGGGTTATTGGTGAGCAATCGCATTTTTTTCACACCTAGATCTACCAGTATTTGAGCTCCCACTCCGTAATCTCGCAAGTCAGCATCAAATCCCAACGCTTCATTAGCTTCCACTGTATCCTTACCTTCATCCTGCAGCTCATAGGCCTTTATTTTATTAACCAAGCCTATACCGCGGCCTTCCTGCCGCATATATAAAACAATTCCTTTGCCTTCTTCTTCTATCATCTGCATGGAATGAGCCAACTGGCTACCGCAATCACAGCGCAGAGAACCCAAGATATCTCCTGTAAAACATTCTGAATGTACCCGTACCAAAACCTCTTCATCCGGTCTGAATTCACCTTTTGCCAAAACAATATGAGTATGCTTGTCTACAGAATTCCCATAGGCAATAACCTTAAAATTCCCATATCTGGTAGGAAGAGAGGCCTGTGCGGCCTGCCAAACCAGTTTTTCCTTTTGCAAACGATATTTTATTAAAGCAGCAATAGTGACGATTTTTAGACCGTGCTCCTCAGCAAAATCCAGCAATTCAGGGACACGTGCCATGGTGCCGTCTTCATTCATAATTTCACAGATTACTCCGGCCGGGTAAAGCCCTGCCATCTTGGTCAGATCAACTGCTGCTTCCGTATGCCCCGCACGTCTTAGAACCCCACCTCTTTTTGCTCGCAGAGGGAAAATATGCCCGGGGCGAGCTAGATCTTCCGGCAGAGTATGCGGATTAATCAACGTTTTAATTGTTTCAGCCCTTTCCTGAGCTGAAATCCCTGTAGTAATATTCTCCTTGGCATCAACAGAAACCGTAAAGGCTGTCTGTTGGCCTTCTGTATTATGTGCTACCATCAGGGGAATATCCAGTTCCTCTACCCTCTCTGCCATCAAGGGAGCACAAATAAGACCACACCCGAAACGAGCCATAAAAGTAATAGCTTCCGGGGTGATTTTTTCGGCAGCCATGACCAAGTCTCCCTCATTTTCCCTATCCTCATCATCTACCACAATAATCATTTTACCTACTTTTAAATCCAAAAGAGCTTCTGCAATGGTACTGAAATTCATTTCTTTTCCTCCCTGTCTTTATAAAAAACCGTTTTCTCGTAAGGTATCAAAAGTAATAGCAGAGGAAGGACTTCCCTTCATAATTTTCTCTACATATTTCCCGATAATATCCCCTTCTAGGTTAACCATATCTCCTGCATTTTTAAAACCAAGCGTAGTCATAGAAGCAGTATGTGGTATCAGGGAAACGGTAAAACTGTCTTTCTCTACCCGAGCTACCGTCAAGCTAATACCATCTACAGCCATAGACCCTTTTTCAATCGTAAGCTTTAAAACTTCTGGCGGAGCCGTAATCTGAAAAACAAATGCATTACCTTCTCGCAACCGCTGCACTATTCTCCCCACACCGTCAATGTGACCGGCAACGATATGACCACCAAAACGTCCTGATGCCGGCAAGGCACGTTCCAAGTTTACTTTTTCACCTGCTCTTAATTTTTCCAGATTGGTCTTACGCAAGGTCTCCGGCATCACATCAGCAACAAAAGCAGACTTTTCCAGAGAAGCAACCGTCAAGCAAATGCCATTTACAGCTATACTATCCCCAACAGCGGCATCTTCTAAAACAGCAACAGCCTTTATCTTTAAACCGCTAGCTTCTTTTCCCTTATTTATTACATTAACTACCGTCCCCAACTCTTCTATCAATCCTGTGAACAAGTTATCTCCCCCTCCTATTTTAGAAGTTGGTGGTGGTGAGACACCTACCGTCGCCCTCCAACATATCCAACCAAAAGGAGGTCTTCTTTATATCTCTTTATCTCTATATCCTCAATATTCCAAGCTTCGTTAACTAGGTCTATTCCCTCTCCCTCAAAAGAGGTAGGAGCCTTTTGTCCGCCAAAAATAATGGGAGCTATAAAATAATAAATTTTGTCAACTAGACCTTCCTGCAAAAGAGCATAATTCAAAATGCCCCCACCTTCCACCAGAAGGCTGACAATCTCCCTCTGCCCTAGGTCCTGCATCAAGGCTCGTAAATCGACCCGACCTGCTTTGGAAGGTAGCACCATGACCTCAATATTCTTTTTTGCCCTTAATAACTCAACTCTATCGGCAGGAGCTTCCTCCGTAACCGCTATAATGGTAGATGAAGAAGAGTCCAGATTAAGAATTTTGGCCTCCAGCGGTATTCTAGCTTGGCTATCCACTACCACACGACAGGCATCACGTCCTCCCTCCAGAAGACGAGTAGTTAAACGTGGATCATCTTTTAAAATACTACCTGAACCAGTAAGAATCGCATCCACCTGGTTTCTCAGGCGATGCACCAGCTCCCTAGATTTTTCTCCTGTAATCCAGCGAGAAGCCCCTTTCCTAGTAGCTGTCTTGCCATCCAGAGTTGCAGCTATTTTTAAAGTTACAAAAGGCAAACCGGTACTCATATATTTGATAAAAGCCTCATTGATTTTTCTGGCTTCCTTTTCCAAAACCCCTACTTTGACTTTAATCCCTTTTTCCTGCAAGACCGCAAAGCCCTTACCGGCAACTTTTGGATTAGGATCCTCATGAGCAGCAACTACTTTTCTTATCTGCATAGATGCAATTTTATCCACGCAGGGTGGTGTTTTACCATGATAAGAACATGGTTCCAGATTAACATAAAGTGTTGCCCCTTGCGCTTTTTCACCGGCTTCTTCCAGTGCATACACTTCTGCATGTGGTCCGCCAGATTTCTGGTGATAGCCTACTCCTACAATTTCTCCTTCTTTAACCACCACAGCTCCTACCAGAGGGTTAGGACTTGTTTTGCCCACAGCTTTTTTGGCTAGATCCAGAGCCATCCACATATATTTTTCCCCCGACGACATAAATTTCCTCCTCTTCTTTTTCATAAAAAAATACCCCGAATTTTTCTTCGGGGTTCATTGATTACAAATAATACAACTCTTCCTTCTTCCATCCAGACTATACTGTCGGCTTCGGAATCACACCGAATCAACCTAATAGGTTCGCGGGCTTGTCCGGAGACATCACCGCCGGTTAGGAGTTGAGCAGAAAAAAACTCTCACCTACCCCGAAGGAAAATACAGTGCTAGTATAACATATAAATAAAAGTTAAACCATCTTTTTTCTTACTCTTTATTATTTTTTCGT
>CAZLTH010000021.1:0-15200 GCA_964562355.1 uncultured Syntrophomonadaceae bacterium
CTTGCCTCACTATGTGATTGCGCAAGCCAAGAGCTGTCCTCGCTTGCATCATGAAAACAGAGGTGTTAAGAATGCCTGAAATTAATGCATTGCTAAGAATGGCGGCAGGTCTAATAATAGTTTTTATGACTGTAAAAGCATATATGATTCTCGCAAATTATGTAGGAAAACAAGTTGTGAGCTTTTTAAAAGATATCAAAAAAAAGTAAGCCTCAGGAAGGGAGATTGAAAAATAATCTTCCGGATACGTTTCCAGTACTGCCGAAGCGGTTCAAACCCCTTTTATAAATCTTTCCATGCTTCATCCTCTTCGGGTTTCAACCAATCTTTTTTAAGAGACATTTCACTTGCTAATGCAAGTCCCATCTTTTCCTCCAAAGCTTTGGTCTCTAAAAAAGAGGGTTATTTTAGTAAAATACATAATGCCATTGAGGTTTTGGCAGCTAATAAGGACGTTCAGGAGGCCCCTTGGCTTGATGCCTACGCCCGGCAACGAGTATTGGACTTGTATAGATCTTTTGCAGAGGCCAACGAAAACATTACCTTTATTTACTCAGGCTATAAATGTGGGTTGTTATTGATAAATGATTACACGCCACCTGAAGGATTTAACCCAGTTGTCCGCCCTTGGTATCAAGCAGCAATGGCTGCAAAGCCGGAGAATTCAACCGGATTGCCTTTTCAAGATGCAGCAACCAATGAATGGGTGATTTTCGTCAGCAAAGCCCTGCCTGACAATAAAAATGGGTACGGCGGTGTCGTAGCAATTGACAGTTCCATTGAGATGATCGCCGACTTATTGGAACAACGGCCTGTCTGCGTGCGACGCACAGGCAGAGGGGAAGGATATAAAACATCTTATAGCTTCGTGACAAATTCAAGTGGAGAAATCATCATCCACCACAATGAATCCTTCTTGAAAAAATCTATGTCAGCAATAATCGGCAGCCCTGCTCCACTGCACGAAGAGGAAGGCCGATTTGCTTACCAACTGGACAACACCAAAAAAATTGCCTATTTCAGCCGGATTAATGAGATCGATTGGATCGTGGTGACAGTAGTTGAAAAAGGAGAGATTACAGGGTCAATCACCCAAAAAATATTTTTCAATATTATACTAATAGGCTTGATTGCCGTTTTCTTTGGGGTTGTTCAAAGTACTTTGTTAAGCAAGCGTTTTTCAGATCCAATGATTGAGCTTCAGAAGAGAGTCAAGACCATCATTTGCGGAACTTGGCATGTTAACAATGATTACAAATACCCGGACAACGAAATTGGAATAATAGCCGAAGAAGTTGGTCAACTGGCAGGAAATGAACTGCATGCCAAGTCCATTGAACTGCAGGAAGCTAACAGCAGAATTAATGCAACCAATACACTTTTAGAACAAAAAAACCATGAACTAGAAATACTTTCCACTACTGATCAGCTTACAGGTCTCTACAACCGTCACAAGGTAGACGGTGAACTAGAAAAGGAGTGTAAGCGGTCGGTGCGGTATAAGAGACCCTTCTCGGTCCTTATGTTTGATATAGATCGGTTTAAAAGGATTAATGACACCTATGGTCATCAGGCAGGAGACTCTGTTCTTAGGGAGATCTCCTCGCTGTTAAATGAGAATCTACGATCCACAGATATTCTTGGTCGCTGGGGTGGTGAGGAGTTTTTGGTATTATGCCCAGAAACCAACTTGGAAGAAGCACAAATATTGGGTGTTAAGATCTGTTCAGTAGTTGCAAATCACCAATTTGAAATAAATGCACCCTTAACAATAAGTGCCGGTGGATGCGAGTTTTCTGAACAAGAAGATCCAAAGGATTTAATCAGGCGCGTGGATGAGAAGCTTTATGCGGCAAAGCACCAAGGTAGGAATAGGGTCGTGGTGTAATTGCAGCGCAAGCGGATACGGTTCTTGTTGCCTTATTTGCCGCTTTAGGTGCCTAGTCTTACTTCTGCCTTCGCCACATCCTCCGTTATTTCCTGCTGATTTTTATTACTTTAACCGAAATTTGACAAGTTTCAACTGGCATGCCAAAAAACCATGCGGAACGCTTACTCAAGAGGTATGTTAATAATCTCATTATATTTTTCAGTATAAGCAATCCTTGCGATCTTCAATTTTAGATCTTCACCTGTGCCAGCAAATCGTAAAACTCGCTCATGAGTTATCACTCCTGCTTCGGTTTTATGAAACTCTTGCATTTCTTGCATCACCTCTTCGAAAGGAACTTTCACCCCATCAACTATAAGGTGTACTTTTTCCAGGACCGTGCTCTCTTCGGTAACTATTGTTACATATGTTGATTCATCCTTGGAAATCACCTTTTTTATATTTATCTCTTGTTCCGCTATATCAAAAACTAGTTCTCTTGTATCCAGCCCAATTTCAATCACTTGATCCACCTCTACTATATTTGTTAGCTCCACAAGCCTAATTTCAAGTCTTTCCAGTTCCTTGGGCAGCGCATCGAATGTCGTATAAAAGGTTATCTTGCTAGCTTTCGCTAATTGCTCGCACCCTTTTCTTGAGATTATTTTTCCGTCAGCTATAAGCTCAATCTTTATTGCAGGCACAAAATACTCCCCTTTACCTGACCTCATTGGCATAGATAAATTTGCATTTGTAATTACGGACCCTTCCATAACAGTCGCAATTGGAGTAGCTGTTATGGAGTGAAATTGAACAATGCTATTGTCAACTTCAATGGTTTTATCAAGCTTCTGCTCAATAACAGATTTCATAGCCCTGCTCCTGTCAATGGTGAATTCAATAACCCTTTCTTCCCGTATTGCCCGGTCGCCCCGAAATTCAAAATGAAAGCTCAAATGTCTGTCAAATATACCAGGTGCGCCAGCAGTAATTATCCCCTTCGCCTGTGTTCCCTCACCATTTATGCGTGCGATCGCACCGGCCCTTCTCCCACCTACCATTAGTCTTCTGCCAAACATGCCCCGTATGCTTGTACGCAGAGGCATAATTTCAGCTAACATTCCTCTCGCATCATTCACAGTATAAAAAACCAGTAACCGTTTACCATCCAGCATAACCCCATCTAGAATTACCTCTACACCATTGGGGAAAACAAAATTTTTACCTATTTCCTGTCCCTTACCCAGCTCGTTCAAGTCACTTAGGGTATCACTCATAACCACATCAAACCCTACCAATTGCCTGGTATGGTAGGCAATAGCACTATAATTATAGGTTAGCAAGAATGCTCCAATCAGAACAGCCGCAATAAGGCCTAGGGGTTTTTTCCTTTTTCTTTTGGCTAAGACCCCTTGTAACCTTTCTTCAAGCTCTGCCGGAACTGCTATGTCCTCAATACAAATCTTGTTTTCTTGCAACATCTTTTCTATCCTTTCCATTTAATATTCACCTCCAAATTTTTCCTTGAGATTTTTCAACCCCACAAATATTCTTGATTTCACAGTACCCTCGGGAATTTTTAATATTTGAGATATAACTTTATACTCCAAGTCTAAAAAAAATCTGAGTTTTATAGCCTCCTGCTGTTTCACACTAAGAATCAGTAACATTTTCTGTAGATCAACCCTTTGTTCTTTTGCCACATATTCTTCTAGAGATTCTCTTCTTGGATGATTTTCTGCTACCATTAGAGGCAGTAGCTTGCTCTTCTTTTTTAACAATTTCCGGCAACAATTTACCAGTATAGTTTTACTCCAGATATAAAAAGCATCTTCTTTTCTTAGTTTTCTTATTTTCTCATATAAAATAAGAATCATATCAGACAAAGCATCCAGCGCATCGTCCTTCTCCCCCGTGTAGGCATAGGCAAGTTTATAATACTCATCCTTCCTGAGCATAATCAATTTAACCAGAGCCTCTTTATCCCCTGCCTTTGCTTTTTTTACCAGCTGAATACTGTCCAATACCGTAACCCTCCATTACTTTCTCAATTCCTGCACGTCTTTGCAATTATTTGTTTTTGCCAGTCACTAAGAACCTACTATTGAGTGGCATTTATAAACCTTCTCCTTTATATCTTTACATATAAGAGTCTTTTACCCTGCTAAAAAGTTCATTTCTGCAAAAAAACTTCAACCATGATTCTCAACCCTCTAAGGCTGAGAAAATATTATCTTAAATTGCACTTGACTATGTATATATCATGATATATATTATATTTATGGAGGAGTCGCCTTGTACACAAGATATACTCGGGAGGTGCAATCTATGCAAACGGCTAAATTATTTATGAACGGAAGAAGTCAAGCTGTCCGACTACCAAAAGAATATCAATTTTATGGAAATGATGTGCTTATTAAGAAAGTTGGAGATGCAGTAATTCTTTTTCCTCATGATAAAGATTGGAAAACATTCTTAAAGGGTCTTAATGATTTTACATCAGATTTTCTCGAAGATGGCCGAGACCAAGGAAGTGAACAAAAAAGAGATGGCTTTTAATGTACTTATTAGACACTAACATCTGTATTTATTGCATAAAAAATAAGCCGGAGTCAGTCTTAAAACAATTAAATCTCAAACGAAAAAAGGATATCTATGTTTCCTCGATTACGGTAGCAGAATTAGAATTTGGAGTTGCAAAGAGCAAATATCCAGAGCGAA
Organism: uncultured Syntrophomonadaceae bacterium; assembly: GCA_964562355.1. Taxonomy (GTDB): domain Bacteria; phylum Bacillota; class Dethiobacteria; order PWVN01; family PWVN01; genus CAZLTH01. The sequence goes on from CAZLTH010000021.1 coordinate 4,592, forward strand.
ATAGAATTGCACTAATTGAGTTTCTCTCGATCTTTAAATTGTTGCCATTTGATGATAGAGACGCACAAGAATATGGCAAAATAAAAGCTAAACTGTCAAAGCATGGAAATATTATAGGACCTTTGGATATTCTTATTGGAGCACAAGCAAAATCAAAAAAACTAATTTTAGTAACGAACAATACTAAAGAATTTGAACGGATCGATGAATTAGAAATTGAAAATTGGGCTGACTATGGGCTTGTGATGAAATAAACTGTGCAATATTGCGAAGGATTTTCGTTCATAACCAAGGCGTGGAAATAGGCGCATAGCAGCGTTATGTAACTGTTTCCACAACGCAGGGTATGGACGAAAAGACAAGTAAGATTGTATAGGTTATTTAGGAACAAGCCCTATACTGGCAGAGGTGAAAAGTAGGATGATTGAGGTTAATCAGTTTGAAGAAGTTACTCAAATCAAGATGAGTCGCGAGCTCGGAGGAAAAGCACTTTATTGGGTTGCAGCGTACCTTGTGGACGGATTACTCATTGATACTGGTTGTAAACATACGGCTGATGAGCTTGCCGAATTTTTGGAAGGACAAACGCTTAAGATTGCAGTAAACACGCATTATCACGAGGATCATATCGGTGCCAATTATATTTTGAAGCAGAAGTTTGCTCTCGAAATATTTGCCCCTCGTGAATCGGTTCCTTTCATCAACCAAGATCCTAAGTTGTACCCCTATCAGGAGATGGTTTGGGGTTATCCGGAGCCAACCGAAGTGAATTGTTTGCCCATTAAAATAGAAACTGCCCACTTACATTTTGATGTGGTGGAGACTCCGGGGCACTGTAAAGGACACGTAGCATTAATCGAACCTGAAAAAGGCTGGTGCTTTTCTGGAGATCTTTTTATTTCAGAAAACCCCAAGGTTATCCGATCAGAGGAGAATATCACGGAGATTATAGAGTCAATGAAAAAGCTTATCGATCTCAAAACCGATAGACTTATTTTATTCACCTCCACGGGCAAGGTGGTACATGATGGTCGCAAAGCTCTTCAATCTTGCATAGGGCACTTCCAAAACTTGTCACAAAAGGCAAAGCAACTTGAAAAAAAGGGGTTCGCAATAAGCGCCATTCGAGATAAACTTTTTGGCAGAGAAAGTTCTCTTGCCGGGATGACAGGTGGACAGTTTTCCTCTGAAAACCTGATACGAGCTGTTCTTCATACGTAGATACATATACTCTATACTCAAGAAGGCAACTATTTTGCATTATTAACCTGCCTGTGCGTCTGCCTGTGCGTTGCACGCAGACAGGCAAGTATTCAGAAATCAGGAATTGATGCTTGGTTGACAGGTGTCAGGTTCATGGTTGAGCTAACTAAATCTGTACTGACCCCATTCGAATCCAGATAAAAAATACAGAACACCCAACCGTGAACCTGACAGCCTGAAGCAGTATACTATCTCTGAACCCTGCCTGACCCATCACCTTTTTGCAGTTTTTCCACCTCGGATACAGAGACTAGGTTAAAGTCTCCTGGAATAGTATGTTTCAGACACGAGGCAGCGGCAGCAAACTCTACACATGACTGCAAATCTTTTCCTTCCAGTAGGGAGTAAATCAAGCCTGCGGCAAAAGAGTCTCCTCCCCCTACCCGGTCAACTATATGAATGTTATATTTCTTTGACCTGTAACTATTCTTGCCATCATAAAGCATAATAGACCAGCCGTTATCTGAAGCAGAGTAGCTCTCCCGTAGAGAAGTAGCTACATACTTAAAATTGAATCGCTTCATCAATTCTTGTGCTACCTCTAAATAACTAGATGAATCCAACTCTCCTTGGTTAACATCTGTATTCGCAGGAATGATGCCGAAAGTATTGGCGGCATCTTCTTCGTTGCCAAGGCAGATGTCCACATAGGGCATGAGGGAAGTCATCACTTCTCTTGCTTTCTCTGGACTCCATAGTTTTGCTCTGTAGTTAAGGTCACAACTCACTGTAATGCCTTTATCTTTTGCTACCTGTAGAGCTTTAAGTGTAAGCGCAGCAGCTTTATCGCTGATAGCTGGTGTTATGCCTGTAAAATGAAACCAGTCAGTATCGGCAAAAATAAGTTCCCAGTCAAAATCATCCTCTGCTGCTTCTGCAATGGCAGAGGCAGCCCGGTCATAGATCACCCTAGAAGATCTCTGGGATGCCCCCGGCTCCAGAAAATAAATACCCAACCGATTACCACCTTGAACTATATAATCTGTATTTATCCCATATCTTCTCAGATATCCTAAGCAGGCTTCTCCCACAGAATTAGCAGGAACTTTGCTTGCAAAACAAGCGTTTAAGCCAAAACTAGCCAGAGAAGCTGCCACATTGGCTTCACCGCCAGCATAGGAAGTTTCAAAAGAACTAACCTGCACAATCCGCTGGAATCCCGGAGAAGTCAAGCGCAACATAACTTCCCCAAAAGTTACTACTTTTTTGGTCATTTTTCTCTCTCCTTCACTAAGACCTAGCGTTTTTAATTTTTTCTATAAATTGCTTGCATTTTCGTGTTATGCCACTATAATCATCTCCATCTGCGTTGGTAAGACTTCCTCCAACTCCTACAGCAACAGAACCCACTTTAAACCACGTTTCCACATTATCCAAGTTCACTCCACCGGTAGGCATCAAGAGCGCCTGTGGCAAGGGACCTCGTACAGCTTTGATAATATCAGGTGAAAAGGCGCTACCAGGAAAGAGCTTGATAATCTCCACGCCTGCTTCCATAGCTTCAACCATCTCTGAGATTGTGAGACAACCTGGCATATAAGGTATTTGATACCTGTTACATAATTTAGCCGTGGCTGCATTAAAAGAAGGGGCAACTATATATCCTGCTCCTGCCAAGTGAGCTATCCTGGCTGTTTCCGGATCAAGTACCGTCCCCGCTCCCAGCAGCAATTCCTCCTCTGAATATTTCTCTCGCAAAGAACTTATTACTCTATCAGCTCCCGGTACAGAAAAAGTTACCTCTAAAACCTTTATTCCCCCTTCCAAGCAAGCATCAGCTATTTTCACCGCTTTGTGTGGACTATCAGTCCTGACAATAGCTATAATTCCCATCTCAATAATTTTGCCGATTGTTTGGTATTTCCGCATAATCTTATCTTCCTCCTCCGTATTTTTGTAATTCTAACTTTCCTGTAGTTCCTCTATTGAAACATATTTTATTTCTGGATGTCCATAGCGATTACCGCTAAAGGCCGCACTACCTAGGTCAGATTTCAAGCCCTCCCGTAATCGTGGATGGCAGGGGGTGCCAACTAAGGTCATTTCCTGTCCCTTTTCTATATCAACACTCATGATACCTGCACCACTGCCAGTTTCCAACATACATACCAAATCAGGGAAAACTACCCGTAACCGGTCATTTATCCATAAAGTCATCGTCTCGTTTTTGATAACTAATTTTGCCTCCTGCCCGGCAAAATCTTTTTCTCCGGCCAGAGTAACATTGGTTATATAGAATCCACCCTTGTTTTCTCCTTCTATTTTACTTACTCTTCCTCTGAAAAGCTTGTAGGCAGCAAGACTATTAAGAACAGCTTCCACCGGGTCTTTATGCTGCTGCCGTGCCCATAATAAACTATTGCCAATATCAATGGCCTTTGTAATCGTCCTAGGAATAACCGTAGCTTTAAGCGTGTCTCCCTGCATAGGATAATGATTGTTAGCTCCCATACCCCCTCCTCTAGTTATCATCCAGCGTCCAATCTCATCAGCAAAAAAAGAATCCTTTTGTCCTGTTACAACAATTGTATTACCGAAAGCATCTGCTAGAGGCATGGATGTGAGAGAAACACCATATGCCAGAAAACTTGTCATCTGAGTTTCTGGTGCTGAGCGACCCAGCGCATCACCATCTATGGTGCTGATACCCATTCGTGCTGCTAGGGAGAGGATTACAGGTGTATTCAGTCCTCCCACTTCAAAGGGAACTACATAATCTATTCTTTTGTTCCTATACTTCTGCATTATATCCGCAGCTTTACGTAACTCAAAATAATCTTCCCAGCGATTCAGCAAATCCTCTATATTCATTTCTTCCAAAGTCTTAACTGAGCCCATGATACCGCCACTAACAACAAAGGCATCATCAGCTATATCTTCCGGATCTATTATTTTAATCTGCTCTATACTATGCAATATTTCATCCCCTTTTTTAGGAAGACTTTTTCAGTGCCACATGTCCCATCTCCCGGGAGATATTTTCGGCACTCTCCTTTAAATCTGCTTCATAGGAGGCAAGTTTTTCCACAGAAGCATATTTAACTGTAATCGATATACTTATACTGGCTATAACACGGTTACTAAAATCAAATATAGGGGCAGCAATGCAGTAAATATCCTCCTCATGCTCTTCCCTATCCCAAGCCAAAGAGTTTTTACGTATCTCCACCAACTCTGCTTGCAGTGCTTCTTTAGTTATAATTGTATTTTCCGTATATTTTTTAAACTCCATTGTATTCAGCACTCTGTCCAGTTGTTTAGCAGGCAAATAAGCCAAAATAGCCTTCCCTACCCCCGTACAATAAGAAGAAGCTCTTCTGCCTGTCCGGGAATACATTCTAATCAGGCGATTAGCATCAATCTTATCAATATAAACAACTTCTCCACCGTCCAGAATAGCCAGGTGAACTGTTTCATTGGTAGTAGCACTGATGGTTTCCAGATAGGGTCTTGCCACTACCCTTAAATCCAGATTTTCCTTTAATATATATGCGAGTTCAAAAACTGCATAACCAAGTTCATATTTCTTTTCTTGGTTAAGTCTCACAAAATTATCTTCCTGAAGGACAGATAAGAGTCTTGAAGCTGAACTCTTATGAATATTTAGACTTGCTGCAACTTCTTGCACTCGCATAGGTCTAGTTGCTATCACTTTTAGTAACTTTAAAGCCCTAGAAACAGTTTCCATTTTTTCCCTCCAAACGTTGCATTATCTGCAACGTTATTGCAGTATATGCATCTATGCCCAAGAATATCATAAATATTCATGGTTGTCAATTTTGTTTGACATATTTGCGACCTGCGCAATGATGTCAAACAAAACGTCCCTTTGACATCATTGCTTTGCAACTAGACATGCTGCATAATAGAGATACGAACAAAACTGCGTTTAGTCCAAAAAATGTTGTTTACTATAAGGTCTTAAACCATACTTTTCTTCATGCTCTTCGAGGATTTTCCCATAACTTCCTGCGAGCCTTTCATCTTCTCTATTAACTCCAAAGAAACTTCTTGACTGAAAGGACAGGTTGACAAACATATACCGCAGTCCGAACCCACTTTTTTCCAAATTGCATAACACTTTTCTTGGGCTACCTGCCATCTTTTTTCCCCATTAATTTCGCTTATATCATCCTGGGAAATAGCTTTTCCCAGGCAGGTTGTTGCACATTTTTTACAAATCTTACAAAATTCTTTTATGCCAAATTTCTCTTTTGTGCCGGGTATTAAAGGCATATCTGTAGTAACTACGCCAAGGCGAATTCTAGGTCCATATTCTTTAGTAACCAGAATACCGCTTCTTCCTATTTCACCTATACCTGCATCTTCTGCCATCAGCGGAGCCACTACTAAATAATTACCGTCCATATGATTTCTTGCAGCATACCCCAGTTCTCTTATATAATAACTCAGCCACATTCCAACGACAGCCGCTTTGATATACCCCTTTGTGACTTCGATTATTTCTTCGAGTTGCGGTGCTCTGTTTACCATATCCCTATCCATCTCTACCGCAAAAACTAGGCCATACTTATGAAATTCCTCTATTTTCTGACCATAAGTTTCTGAATTTCTGCCTCTGTGGCTGTAATAATGATAATCCTTTGTTTCTGCTATTCCCACTAAATCAGCACCAAAATACTTGGCAAGTCTTTTTATCTTTTGTGTCATCTCTTCTGGAGCAATGGAAACTTTGTTTTCTCTTACCTGCCCTTCTGACTGCTTTTTTATATCGGCTAAAAATCTAAAGCCTGCATTTACTACAGGGGAATGTAAGGGATGAAAAGTTGCTGTTCCTTCGCTACAAATGTTGGGCATGTTTCTTAGTTTGTCATCAACTTCTTTCTTTTCAGGGTTTCTACCATAATAATCCTTGTATTCAGCAGATCCCTCCCTATAGCTCATTCTTGCGAACATAGTATCTCTTTCATCTATCCTTTTCATTTTCTACCGTTCTCCTTTGCTTCCCGGAAAAGGTGCAAATTAGTCTCCGCCGCATTACGACCCCAGAATATAATTAGCCGGCTATTAATTAAGTCCAAGGGAGTGTTGCTGATTCTTCCTTCACCAAAATCCTTTTCCTGGGCTACTTCCCAACTTCCAAGCTCTGCACCCCCACCCCTCTCGGACTCCTGACTCGGCTATCGCCGTCGGCAGGACTCGTTCAGACTCGTACTCCTCGTCTTCACCCCAACAAGTTAAAGAACCTGGCGTATACAAGGCGCATAGCACTTAGCGAGCCTGAACCCTGATAATAAAGGATACTTTTAGAAGAATATTTGTTGATAGTTTTTTCAATTTCTTTGGCAGCAATACTGTAAGCCTCGGGAAAGGTTATTTCTATAAAACGAGAACCTTTTCTTAAAAGAGGCCTCTTTAAACGGTCTTTGCTGTATATCAAGTCCGGATATTTGTGCATTTTACTACAAAGAAAACCTTTTGTAACCGGGTGCTCCTTTGCCCCTCTTAACCTTAAAATTTTTCCTTTTTCAACTTCAACTATTATACCGCAGCTGTCAGGGCAGTCTCTGGGACATGTAGTAATTACTTTTTTTATGTTGCTCATGTTTTGCCTCTTTCGCAAATTTCTGAATTCCTCCCTCTGTGCCTGCGTCTCTGAAAACTTCTATAGGATTAAAATAGTTGTGAAATATTTTCTCCTGGCTTTATCATCAGGGAATGTCCTCCCCAAGCAGGTTACAAGTTTATTGTTCTGCATTCACAATCCTCCTCTTGTAAATTAAAAGTGAAAAATGAAAAATGAAAAATTGGGGATGGTTTACCGTTTTAAGGTTTTAACAGTTGCTACAATCATTGCAATCAGTTCCTTACAATCTGGCTGTAGACTTTGAAAAGATTTTTCATTTTTTAATCGTTCGACAAAGCGGCAATTACCCTGTTTATCTTTTTTCTTACTTTTTTGTAGTCAATTTCTGCCCAGGCTTTCAATAATGGAATAAAACGCTTATCCCCTGTAGTCTGTATTTTATTGAGAAGTAACAAAATCATCTCTCTATTTCTATCCTTCAACTCCATTACAAATGTATAGTTTCTGCTATCTAACATACTTTCTAGCTTTTCCAACAACTCATCTGCATAGATATCTTTTTCTATATCCCAACCTTTTTCAGTAAATGCCAATAAAGGTAACCTGTAATCATACCTGATTTCTAAATAATGATTCTCAATTGACCAATCTATTTTTGCTAAAATATCACTAATAGTTAACTCTTTGAAGAAGCCATATACGGGACTTTTATCCAACTGTAATTCAAGAAGCTTCTTTTCTTTTGAACCTTTCAATATTTTCGCAAGCAAGTTCCGCCCGCCACTCATAATAAGAGGATCAGCAGCACGTAAAATCGCTTTTATTTCATTAAGAGGTAATTCTAGAATGCCTTTCGAGTTCAAGCGGTACGGAACCCTGTTTATTCTTCTACCCATGATTTAATCACCTTATTTAAAATTTAAACACTGACCTTCCTTGCTCAAAACCATATACTATACTGATGTAGACCAAAAACTAACATTTATCGACAAACGAATAACAGAAATTGCTGATAATGTACGCTAGTTGCATTTGGCAGTATAATCTTACCGTTAGCCTAATCTCTTCTATTATCACATTTTGCGCTCTGCTACACAAAACTCTTCCAGTATTTTTAAAAAAGCTTGGTAGTCTTCCTTGCTCAAATTATTAAGCGGAGCAAGTGAGTTTCTTCCATCAACAACTTCAGTTGGATCGTAGTCGAAGATGGGAAGGCTATTCAGTTTTTCAATAAAACGGTCTCGCTCCTTAGCATCACCTCCATATTGTTGAGCATTAAGAACACAATACACAATTCCATTTTGCCAAAAAGATATGATTCGCTTTCCGCTTCTCCCTTTCAACCCAAATGTCGGAGACTGTGTCCGTGATTCTATCAATGCCCCACATTCCCGGGCCCACTCAAGAACCTGAGAAAAACGCTCTCCTAAAACAGAATCAGGAAAACTCTGGTATCTCGCTTGAAGTTCGGCAAAACTCCATATTTTACTCTTGCTGGCAAGTGCCTTCCGGGTAGCAGTGGTTTGACTTTGTCCTACAAGACGTGGGACCAATACCAGGGAACTTTTGTCTTCTCCGTAACAGCGAATTTCCAGACCTAAAATCTCAGCGTTACGTGTTTCTGTATTCAAGTACTCAATAGTACGCCGAACTTCTGGCTTAAGTTCATCTGTTGCGATAATAAGTCGAATCTTGCCCCGACGTAGATTTTCCTCAACGTCACTCCAAAAGGCATCTGCATCAAAGTCATCTTCCTGGAATAGTTCACAAAGTACCTCATCAAGTTCTCTACCTCTCTTACCCCAGTATTCTACAGCTTTCTGCCGCAATCTTCCTTCCCCCCATGCATCAGCTGCGTTTGCCGCATATTCCATGATTTGTCCCACTACAGCACGACGAGACTCTGGGTTTTCAACCAGTTTTGCCTCTACAAGAGTAGGAATACTATATTGATCCACAAGAAGAAAGTCAAGGGACCAACTTCCAATAGGCATCTCTCTACATAGCAAAACAAATCGGGGCGGGTCTTCACTCCCAGGATCCATCTGAGCCCCAGGAATAATTTGAGGATATTGCTCAATGAGCTTTTGGAGTCCTTCCTCCAGAATACTTCCAAAAAGACCCTCACGAAGGGAACGTAATGAAAGTGAGCGTAGAATCCTGTCTTCAATGACAAACACCTGATCAGTCTGCTCCTGTGTCATTTTAAATTCCTCCTAATTTTATCTGCCACAATAAAAAGTAACTTTAAACTGCTGCAAATCTTTATCCTCAGTAAAGTCAGGTTCTTTTATAGCCGACTTCTTTTTACATTCAAGTATCGCTCTTCTTGTGCCAGAGCCAATGCTACGATAAGGATTTTTGTGTACTTTTACTATACCATAAACAGGGCTTTCATATCCAGAATAAGTATAACATTCATTTACATCGCAAATAGAATTATCATTTATTTGCAACGCAACAGTTCTTACATAGGGATTAATATGCCATCCACGAAGTGTATATCCTGTAAGCTCTCTAATCTTAAAATGATCATCATCATCCATCGAATAAAGATTATTGTTAGTAGATGTCATCTCTGGATATTTAATAAAATAATAACGCCAGTCTTTAGCTAGATTCTTATTTAACCATTTATCAATCATGCTTTGCAAATCTGATGAATGATTCTTAAACGATTTTAGAAATTTCGGGAGAATGGTTTTAAATTCTTTATTGTCAAAATTGGCAAGAATAGTATACCACTTCTTGCCATTGCCAAAAAAATATCTCCATCCAAGATATGACCAACCAATCTTTAAAGTATAATCACCAATTGTTAAAAAAGCTCTGGTAATTAATGAATCTTCATTTCTCCAAATCTTGACAAATGAGTCTTTTAAAGATTCTAAATCATCCTTGTCGTTTTCTAAATAAAATTATGAATAGCCCCTCTTAGTAATTCATGGTCTTCTAATTCAAATAGAATAGGTTTTAAGTCTGGATTAGATTTAATAATTTTCGCTTTTGCTATTTCAGTTTCCAGGGAACCTTTTTGCTGAAAACCTTTAACAGTTTTAGGTGACATTTTTGCTGATGCTAAAAAATCATAACAATTTTCTGTTGAAAGCAAGGTGTTGCAAATATATGAAAGTTGATTCGATAACAAAGCATAACGTAGATCACTTATGAATTCGATGTGCTTTTGTGTTCGAACCTTTATTAAAAGATTTCGAACAACTCTAATATAATCCTTTAAATTAGCGTCAGGTCTTGCATCTACGGCTTTGTTATTAACAACACGTTGAATAATAGCAAATAGCAATACTTTTTCATATATTCCAAAGTTATCTAACTTTATACAGCGTTCAAATAGTTTAAAATTATCGTCGAATAAAGCTATTTTACCTTTTTCATATCCTTTTTTCGAAAAGATACTATTTGTAACACTACTAATCCTATCAATATTATCTAATGAGGCAAAGAGAAAACACAAGTTATCTTCAGTTTCATAAACTTTTTCAACTAATCTATAGTTGATTTGGGGAGTTTTATTGACATCTTTAAAGGGACTAGTCGTTTCTCTTTGATATTTGTTTTTAAAATAAAGCATTTCTGTAATAAAGTAGAAATACCTCATGAATGGTTTATCAACGACTTCGTCCTCTTTGTTTTTCCAGAATAAATCAGTCCAAAGCCCATCAATCTTTATCGAAAAGTCGTCTTTTTTGTTTTGATGCTGTCTATCTAAGAATTGTTCAAATTTTGCTTTAAAGTTTTCAAAATCTGTTAAAGCCTTCCCTCTAGCATTCATTTTAA